>CAMBMC010000032.1 GCA_945868555.1 Chitinophaga pinensis
ACAGCTGATTCCTTTGCTCATTACGCCTATACTCAGTCGCTTGTTTTCCGTAGAAGAGTTTGGAGTTTTCGCTCTGTACAGCTCAATTGCCACCTTCTTTATGGTCATTGCAGCAGGCAGGTATGAAACGGCCATTTTACTACCAAAAGAAGACAAAGATGCGGTGAACATTCTCGCTTTGAGCTTTTTGATCCTTACAGGCCTAAGCCTTTTGATGACGGCTGTAGTGCTCATCTTTCCTCTTGCTGATCTCTTTGACACACCCGAATTGGATGGCATCCTCATTTTTATTCCGCTCACCATTTTTTTTGGGGCTGCATACCGAACGTTGACATTTTGGAGCAACCGAAAAAAGCGATTCCAATCCACCTCAATTTCTGCTGTCACCCAAGCCACCTCTCGCGCTGGAATAAACCTTTTCGGCGGAATGTATGCCGGAGGGTATTGGGAAGCGGGGCATTCAAAGGGATTTTTTACGGCCTTATTTTCCGCCAAAGGAGGAATGATTCATGGTGTTCGTGCTTGGGGTATGAACAGTTTGGTTGTTGGTTCCATTTTGGGCTATGCCTTTGGTACCATTCAATTTGTGAGGACCTTTATTTCTAAAGACCGTTCACTCTTGAAAGAGGTCAATGGTGCGTCCATGCGTCGAATGGCCAAGGAGCATGATAAGTTCCCAAAAATCAATGCCGTACATGCCCTCGTTGATGAGATCAAAAACTCAGGGGTTACCTTCGTGGTTTCGTATATGTTTTCTGAAGTGGTACTCGGCTTATACAGCATGACGATTCGGGTGTTGACCTTGCCCTTAACCATGATTGGGAGTGCCTTTGCACAGGTGTTTATTCAACGCGCTGCAGAATTGTTTGCGAACAAAGAAAAAATGGTTCCCTTGATGCATGCCACAGTGCGCCGTCTTTCCTTTTTGGCTTTGCCGATTTTTCTGCCTATAGTTTTCTTTGGTCCAGATTTATTCGGAATCATTTTAGGCGATGATTACCGCATTTCTGGAGAATTCGCACGGATACTCACCCCATGGTTATTTCTCAATTTTGTGATCAGTCCAGTGGTGCAAGTCACTGTTGTTGTGGGCAAGCAAAAAGAGCTGTTCGGTGTAGCTTTGGTGGGTAACTCCATCATTCTTGGTAGCATCTTTATTGGCGGATTCTTCTTCCATAAACTCGAGTATGGCTTCATGCTCCTCTCGTTATTGGAAATTATCTTTTACATTTGGTTGTACAAATGGGTATTTGCCTTGGCGAAAGAAGCAGATGCTTCACATGTAATACTCACTGAAACTGAACAATTATCGTGATACGCAATCTACTCAGAAAACTTCGAAATCAATGGATTAGCCGCTATTCTCCAAGGATGATTAGTCCTTTCATTGGGCGCAATGGTCAAGCGATCGCACGAACACGCGTTTCCAATTCCAGCTTCATTGATCACATACAAGGACTTGACTTGGCCGAAAATGTGTACATCGGGCACCACAATTTCATCGAAGCGAGCAACGGAATTCGCATCGAAGAAGGATGTCAGATTACCAGTTTTATCAGCATTACATCACATTCAAGCCATCAATCCATTCGTTTGTACGGAAAATCCTATGCCGGTAAAGAAATGATTGGGTACATCACTGGGAACGTCCACATTGGAAAATACACCTTTGTTGGACCACACTCCACGATCATGCCCAACACGAGCATTGGTAAAGGCTGTATTGTCGCAGCATACAGTTATGTTCAAGGAAATTTTCCTGATTTCTCCATTATTTCCGGGAATCCTGCTCTTGTGATTGGGGACACACGCGAGCGCGACCATGCTTTATTGGCACAACATCCAGAACTGAAAAAACACTACGATGAATGGAGCAATGACTGATCGAATGAAAATTTTATTCGGCGGCTTTATTGTTTGCTCTGTGCTCTTCCTGCCCGACCTGCATCTCAAGGCCTCATGGCCAGCGGTACAATTGATTGATTTCCTTATTCCTTTTCTCGCTTTCAGTGTGTTTCGGAGTTACGCGTCAACACGCACCAAATCTTACTTTATTGGGCTCGGAGTATTTGCCTTGCTCATGCTTCTTTCCATGGCGATAAATGGCCGTATTTTCGTGGTTCAAGATTTATTTGAGCTGTATAAACTGATAAAATACGGAGTAATTGTTGCCTTTTTTGCGCAAGTTCCCATTCGGGAATTCCTGAAGGTTTGGCTCAAGCCTATGTTTCTTCTTTTGGTAGGTGTTAATGCACTCCACTTTTTCAATGTATTTGGCTTCAATCAAATCATTGCCGATTTCTACAATGGTGGAATTCATATCGAGTATTTCGGATTGAATTCAATCAAAGAACCCGCAGTGAAACGCATGGTTGGTTTTGCTGGTAATCCAAACATCAACGCACTGATTTTCTTGTTCTTTAGCATTGCCTTTCTACCTGTAAAGAAAACTCAGCAAAGCATCTGGTGGTTTTTACTCGCAGTATTGATGGTTTTTTTGTGCCAGTCGCGTACAGCAATCCTTTGTCTCTCCGCAATCCTCTTGGCCGGTGCTTTTGTTCTTTCGGCACATTTCACCTTGCGCAAGTGGCTGCAACTCGGAATTGGTATTGGTGCAATGTATATCGTCTCTTGGGCACTGGCCACGGACTTATTCACGCATTCCTTATACAGCAACAATCTGTTCACTGGACACATTCTCAAGACTGGTTCTGCACGAGGTCGCTTGGAGGCATGGAACTTGTTGGGTGATATGATTCTCCAACGTCCACTTTTCGGATATGGCGGAAACAAAGCCTATTTCTACACACAAAAAATATACTCCGAAAACGAGTATATTCTGATGGCTTGGCGCTACGGAATAATTGGTCTGATGGGATATTTACTCATTTACTTCCTTCCTTTAAAAGCATTTTTTCAGGCAAAAAAAATCGAACAAAGCTACCCTGCACTCTTGAGTATTGTATTGATGCTGGTCGCAGCCTTGACCAACAATCCATTTGTTGACCGAACCATAATGGTTTTGTTCGCTGCTGTTATTGGAGCCGTTTATTCTCAACTCTCAACAAATCAAATACATGTCGAATAGCCAAAAGAAAAAGTTATTACTTATTGGTAGTGCGAGTGTTCACGTTCAGAACTACTACAACTTAGTGCGTGACTATTTTGCTGAGGTGATGGTTGTCACCAATGAAACCATTGATTATTGTCCACACACGAAGGTCTCTTTTGAGATGAGAAATCCCTTGAAAGTGTACAGAAGCATTCAAGCCCTTAAAAAGGTGATCAGTGAGTTCAAACCCGACATCATCCATGTGCACCAAGCCAATGCTTACGGATACTTTGCCTCTATGGCCAATAAGCGAAAGATACCGATGTTGTTGACTACTTGGGGGAGCGATGTTCTGCTTTTGCCAAAACGAGGTTTCCTTTACCGCTACATTGTCACTAAATCACTTAGAGATGCTGATTTCATTACGGCAGATGCGCAGTATATGGCAGAAGCCATTCATGGCTTAATCGGAAAAAAAGAAGTTACGATTGCCAACTTTGGCATTGAGATATCTTCGATGACAGCATCACATCAAAAGGAAAACATCATCTATTCAAACCGCTTACACCAGGATTTGTACAATATTGATCAAATCATTTCCGGCAGTACATCTTTTTTGAATGAACATTCAGATTGGTCGCTAACGATTGGTGCCAATGGGAACAATACGGAAGCCTTGAAAGCGCAAGCGAAGGAAGAAATTAGAGAAAATCAAGTGTCGTTTATTGGTTTTGTGAACGCAGAGGTCAATCGCGCCAATTATTTGAAATCAGCCATTTACATTTCCATACCGAACAGTGATGGCACTGCGATTAGCTTATTGGAAGCCATGGCTTATGGTGCAATTCCTGTGGTATCTGATCTTCCTGCCAATCGCGAGTGGATTATAGATGGTGAAAACGGAATAATTTTGCGCAATCGAAATGTTGAAGAAGCCTTGGAACGCGCACTAGAATTGGATGCCGAGGATGTCGCTCAACGCAATGCACAAATCATTTCAGAACGAGGAAGTAAGGAGGCGAATCGAAAAATTTTCTTGTCGCTGTACGATCAATGTCAGTGAATTTCTATCGGATAATTTGACACGTATTCGAGGATACCTTCTGGAAAGGTATACAAAGGTGAATATCCAATTTCCGTTGTGATGCGGTCGATTTTTGCAAGGGAATGCATGATGTCACCAGGGCGTTCCGGACCATGCACAACTTCAGCACTTGAATGAATTCCACGTTGCAACAATCCTTCACGAAGAGCCTCCACCACCTCGAGTAAGGTGAATGACTCTCCACAAGCCACATTGTACACTGCTGAGCCATTAAATTCACGTTCGGTTGTCAAGGCCAATACGTTTGCACGCACCGCATTTTTCACATAGGTAAAGTCACGCGTTTGTGATCCATCGCCGTTGATTGTCACATCTTCGTTTTTCAGCAGTTTATCCAAGAATTTTGGAATGGCTGCGGCATAGACACCGTTTGGATCTTGTTTAGGACCAAATACATTGAAGTAGCGCAATCCTACTGTTTCCATACTGAACAAGCGTGCATATACTCCTGCGTATTGCTCATTCAACATTTTCGTCACGGCGTAGGGAGAAAGTGGACTTCCTTCAACACCTTCAACCTTCGGAGAGATGGCTAAATCGCCATAGACCGATGAAGAGCTAGCATAAACAAAGCGTTTAATTCCTTCTTCATTTGCTGCGTGCAACATGTTTAAGAATCCTGTTGCGTTAGTTGAATGGGTATTGTGGGGGAATGCAATAGAGCGGGGCACAGAGCCCAATGCTGCTTGATGCGAAATGGCATCGATTTCTTTCACCGCTTTTTGACAATCCTCAACAACTTGGATATCGCCTTCAAACAGTTCAAAATTGGGGTTGGAAAGAAACTCGTTCAAGTTCTCACGTCGACCCGTTGCAAAATTGTCCATGACACGCACGCGTGCACCTTGATTAAGAAGTTCTTGCACAAGGTTGGACCCAATAAATCCTCCACCACCAGTTACGAGTATGTGTTTATCTTTTAACATAAAGAAAGGTAAAAGCTTATTTTGCGTAATTCACTGAACGTTTCTCACGGATTACCGTCACCTTCACCTGACCTGGATAGGTCATTTCTGTTTGGATGCGCTGAGAGATCGCAAATGAAAGTTCATCTGCTTTCATATCCGTTACCTTGTCACTTTCTACAAGAACGCGTAATTCACGTCCTGCTTGAATGGCATAGGCACTTGAAACACCGTCATACGACAAGGCCAATGTTTCCAATTCTTTGATTCGTTTGATGTAGGCCTCAACGATTTCACGACGTGCCCCAGGGCGTGCTCCAGAAACAGCATCACATACCTGAACGATGGGAGAAATCAATGTTGTCATTTCAATTTCGTCATGGTGAGCACCAATCGCATTGCATACATCTGGTTTCTCGCCATATTTTTCAGCGAGCTTCATTCCCAAGATGGCATGCGGCAATTCTGGTTCATCATCCGGCACTTTACCAATGTCGTGAAGTAAGCCGGCACGTTTCGCCAATTTCACATTCAATCCAAGTTCGGCCGCCATGATGGCGCACAGATTGGCTACTTCTCGCGAGTGTTGTAGCAGGTTTTGACCATAAGAAGAACGGTATTTCATGCGTCCTACCATGCGTGTCAATTCAGGATGCAAGCCATGGATACCAAGATCCATGCAGGTGCGTCGACCAGTTTCGGCAATTTCTTCCTCGAGTTGCTTGCGCGTTTTTGCCACCACCTCTTCAATTCGGGCAGGGTGAATACGTCCATCAGAAACCAATTGGTGCAAGGCAAGTCGTGCGATTTCTCTACGAACTGGATCAAAACAAGAAAGGATAATTGCTTCAGGTGTATCATCTACAATAATTTCCACTCCTGTTGCCGCTTCCAATGCACGAATGTTCCGTCCTTCGCGACCAATGATGCGTCCTTTTACCTCATCAGAATCAATATTAAACACAGAAACTGCATTTTCTACCGCTTGTTCAGTGGCTACACGTTGAATCGATTGGATAACAATTTTCTTCGCTTCGCGGTTTGCATTCAACTTCGCTTCTTCCGTGATATCTTTAATGTAAGTCATGGCTCCAGTGCGGGCCTCATCCTTCAGCGCCTCCATCAAGCTATTTTTCGCATCTTCAGGCGACATTCCGCTAATGCGAGACAATTCAGCCACACGCTTTTCTTGAATTTTATCCAATTCTTGGTGCTTCAAATCGAATGCCTGTGTTTTTGCTTCTAACTCTAGTTGATTTTGTTCAAGATCACTCTCTTTGCGACCAACCTCTTCAATTTTCTGAGAGAGTGTCTTTTCGCGAGCTTTCGCGCGATCTTCGGCCGATTGTGTGCGTCGTTCGCGTTCTTTCATGTTTTGTTCATGCTCCTCCTTGAGTTTCATAAACTGTTCCTTTGCTTGAAGAATTTTCTCTTTCTTCATGTTTTCCCCTTCAGATTCCGCCTCGCGAATAAGGGTATCACGTTTGTTTTTGAGGATCACATTTTGCACCACAAATATACCTGCGCCGCCGCCTGCCAACCCTATCAAAATACCTATTACCATTCCCATTTTTAAATAAATTAAAGCATTATACATCTTAAGAATGCACAAAGTAGAAAGGGGAAAAAGAGCAATTACTTTAACGAATCCAGCTCTTTGAATAAATCTCCAAGTTGCTGTTCAATAGCAGAAAAATCAGTTTCTGCTTTTGTTGGGGCTGCTGCTGCTGAGCGTGTCGACAATTGCAAAGCGGTCATTGCAAGTAAATCTTGCATGTCTTTTACCGCGTAGCTGTCTTGAAGCATTTTAATCGACTTATTGATGTCTTCTGCTGCTTTCGTAACGCGTGCTTCCTCACCCTCATTCACTGTAAGTGGATAAGAACGGCCGGCAACCATTACCTTCAAGGACAACTTTCCCATTCGTTATTTCTTTAACTGACCAATGCAGTATTCAATCTCTTTCACCAATTCATCAATCTGCTCCTCATTTCTTCCATTTTGAGGCGCGGAAACTTCGACAATCTGATTTTTCGTCACTTCCAAATCCAACTTCAATTGATCAATTGCTGCGAGGCACTCATTTTCTATATGTTTCGCAGACTTCAATCGTTCTTCTATTTCTAGAATTTGTGTTTGAAGTGTTTGATTTTTCATCCGTTCTTGCACCAACTCATTATGAATATCAAGCGCTTTCGCTCGAATTTCGTTCATACTATGTTGAATGCGCTCTGTCATTTGGATCGACTTTAGACAAAGTTAATACATCAAGTCACACTTACAACATTTTTCATCTTCCGTGCTCTATTTTTTTTCTTAAGTGTAACTTTGGACATATGCGCGTTTCAAACCTTCTTTATTGTGTATGTTGCTTATGGTATTTTGCAACGCTTGGGCAGTCGGAAGAGCAGGTTGGATTTCGATCGCCCTTGGATGCTTTTCAACCTACCATACTTACCGCGGGATTTGGGGAAATTCGTCCGAATCATTTTCACATGGGATTGGATTTTCGCACTGCTGGACGCGAGGGATTAAAGATCAGAGCTGTGGAACGCGGATATATCGCACGAATAGTTGTTTCTCCCCAAGGTTACGGCAAGGTGCTTTATGTGAATCATCCCAATGGAATCACGAGTGTCTATGCGCATTGCTCAGATTTCAATGCACGCATCGACAGTTTGGTAAAGGCCATTCAAATTCGTTATACATCCAATGAAGTTGATGTGCGTTTGGCTGCAAATGACCTTCCTGTTGAACGTGGTGAAGAGATTGCTTTTTCTGGAAATACAGGGAATTCTTCAGGGCCGCATTTGCATTTTGAATTGCGCGACACCGAAAGTCAAGACGCATTAAACCCCTTGACACACGGTTTTTATATGTCCGACCACAAAGTGCCTAAAATTCAAACCATAAAGCTTTATGCGCTGAATGAAGACGGATTTGCGATTCCCGGTAAAGAGCTTGTGGTTCGCTCTAAAAATTTAGATACCGTGAATGTTCCATCACATTTTTGCAGTGCAGGAGGTGGAATTGGATTTGCCATTGAAGGAACTGATTTCACGGATAAATCTGCTTCTTCATTAGGTCTACACGCTGTTGAAATATACAGTGGTTCTGAGCATGTGGGTGGATTCCAACTCGACCGCATATCTTTTGAAACAACGCGCTTGGTCAATGCGCATTGTGATCATGACGCATACACCGAACAAGGGAAACGCTATCACAAATGTTTTCATTCGTCCTTTGACCCCTTATCCATATACCCAATGCGAGAACTTGGTGTAATGGCTATTGAACCAGGATCAATCTACCCCATTCGCATTAAAGCCCTCGATGCCGCGAAAAATAGTACTGAATTGAAACTTGTCATTGCCGTTGAACAAGGATTTAAAGCTGAAGCGTTCTCGTATCCTGGGTCATTCTTGTTTCCAAACGAAAGTTCCCTAGTCGTAAAAACAAATTGCCAAATTTCCATTCCTCAGCAGAGTATACTCTATCCTTTGGATCTTTCGACACCAAAAAAAGAAACGAATTCCATCGGATACCCCATTCTCAACCGAGCGATTGACATTTCCTTTCCATTGCCCTCTTGGAATTCAGACCATGCGAAGTATTACATTGAGGTGACAATGGCCAATGGGAAAAATCGTTTTCTAAAAACCTATTCAAGTGCCCAAGGAATGCAGGCATCTTCAACACACACTGGTATTTTTACCTTGAAAATAGATGATAAAGCTCCACTCGTCAGCGCCTTGAATTTTGTTTCTGGTCAACAAAGCACAAAAAAGAGTTTCACCTGGCGAATGAAGGATAGTGAAACAGCGATTCGCCAATACGATCTAGTTGTTAACGGAAAGTGGGTGCCTGTCTATTACGATTCCAAAAACGATATTCTTGAATTCAATAAACCTGCGTCGTTGATTGGAACACTGCCCTACCGTCTACGCGTGCGAGATTGGTGCGGAAATGAAACGGTTCTCGATGGAATTTTTGATTTCTAAAAGGGATTATTATCCACCTATTGAAACGCCAATGAGCATTCCAATGCCGTAGGTCACAGCTGCCGCACAAAGTCCAAAAAACACTTGCCTAAATCCCGAAAACCAAACATTTCTACCGGTAAACAAGGTGATTGCTGCACCAATGAGAAAGAGACCGAATGCACTAAATACCGTACTTAGAACAATCGCCTTCATACCCGAAGTAAACATAAAAGGAACGAGAGGGATTATGGCACCAATGGCAAATAGAAAAAAGGATGAAAGTGCGGCCTCCATGGCTGAGCCCTTCAATTCCTCAGCATTGATTCCGAGCTCTTCCTTCACGAGCACCTCATGCGCTGCTTTTGTGTCCTTCAATAATTCGTCTACAATTTTCTCTGCTTGATCTTCAGGAATGCCTTTGGCCATGTAAATGAGTTTCAATTCCTTTCGTTCACCTTCCGGATTTGTTTCCAACTCCTCCATTTCTAACTGCATCTGGTTTTCGTACAGTTCTTGAGAACTTTTCACTGAAATCCATTCGCCCAAGGCCATGGATAATGCACCTGCAAGCAGACCCGCTGAACCAGCGAGCATTACCCCCGCTTGATTTGCAGATGCACCCGCAACACCCATAACCAAACTGAAATTAGAGACAAGTCCATCATTACCCCCGAGCACTGCTGCGCGAATGGCATTTCCTCCAACAGACCGGTGACGTTTTTCAAAACGCGAAAGTTGCGAAGCGGAAACTTTTTGGTCGTTGTCCAAGATATTTCTCAGAATTTGAACATGGGTATCTTCGGTACCAGTAAGAGGCATTTGCATGCTTTTCTTCTGCTTCATGACAGCATGTGCCAATCCTTTTTCAGTATCGAGCAAGGTTCCCAGGATGTATTCATATCCAAAGATCTTACCGATTCTAAGAATTGTTTTCGCGCGCCACGATGGTTTGGAAACGAGATCAATCGACACCTTCATCTTCTCCGCAAATGCTTGAGCATGTGAAAATTCGATTTCGCTCATTTGCCGAAAAATATCTGCTACAATCGCGTCTTCCTCCTTTTCTGCCAGTTTCGAATAAAGAAACCAAGCATCAATTTCGGTTTGAATGTGACTTAAATCCATCGAATCAATTTGTATACAAGCCGCTAGTTGAAGAACCATGACATGAGTTACACTGACCAGTTGACAATCCAGTTGACATGGAAGCTGTAGCTCCAGCTGTGCTTGTAATCACAGGATAAAGACCTGTAATGTTCACCAATTCTGTTGTGTAGAAATTTCCTTTCGCATCAATTGGTAGGGTGTACATTGTGATTAAGCCATTGTGCTCGGTGGCCCAAAGTTCATTGGTGGCATAGGAGGACCGTTTGAATCATCCACTGCACCAAAATTCTGCTCAAAATTCTGCATGTTCTCCATCAGAGCGCGCATAAATCGTTTCGCATTTTGAGGTGTCATAATGACCCGAGATCGAACTTTCCCTTTTGGCATTCCAGGCATCATTTGGATGAAATCACAAACAAATTCAGCTTGAGAGTGCGTGATTACTGCTAAATTGGAATATACACCCAAAGCGGTTTCTTCATTGAGTTCAATGTTGACTTGATTATCGTTGTTATTTTCCATAGTCTAATTTTCAAAAGTGAAGGTAATCATATTCGCTTAAAGTATAAAACACAAAAGGAGCGTTCCCGCTCCTTTTGATCAAATTTATGTCTGTATTAATTATTCTTCAATCAACTCATTGTAAGCATCAAGAGAACCAACATTCATTTTTTGGAAATCACGTACACCTGTTCCTGCTGGAATCAAGTGACCAACGATGACATTTTCCTTCAAGCCAAGAAGGTGATCTTCTTTACCTGAGATTGCTGCTTCGTTCAACACTTTCGTTGTTTCCTGGAACGATGCCGCAGAGATAAATGACTGCGTTTGAAGTGATGCACGTGTGATTCCTTGCAACAAAGGTGTTGACGTTGCTGGAACGGCATCTCTTGCGATAACCAATTGCTTATCAGAGCGTTTCATTTGTGAGTTTTCATCTCTTAATCGACGAGCTGATACAATTTGTCCGGCTTTCAATTCAGGTGAATCTCCTGGATCAACGACAACCTTCTGACCGAAGACTGAATCGTTTTCTTCCATGATATCTGCTTTATGTACCGATTGACCTTCCAAGAACCGTGTGTCACCTGCATGGATGATTTCCGCTTTGAGCATCATTTGACGAACGATCACTTCAAAGTGTTTATCGTTAATTTTCACACCTTGAAGTCGGTAAACCTCTTGGATTTCATTCACGATATACTCTTGAACTTTCGTTGGCCCTTCAATGTTCAATATGTCATTTGGTGTAATTGCACCATCAGAAAGTGGTTGACCAGCGCGAACAAAGTCGTTTTCCTGAACGAGGATATGTTTGGAAAGCGGCACGAGGTACTTTCGTACATCACCCGATTTCGGAGTGATTTGAATTTCACGATTACCGCGTTTGATTTTTCCGTACTCAGCGATACCATCGATTTCAGAAACAACAGCTGGATTGGATGGGTTACGTGCTTCGAACAATTCCGTTACACGTGGAAGACCACCTGTGATATCCCCTGTTTTACCTGATACACGTGGAATCTTCACAAGGATTTCACCCGCTTCAATCATAGATCCTTCTTTCACGGAGATATGTGCTGAAACTGGCAATGAATATTCACGAAGAATTTCTGCTGATTTTGATTTCCCTTCGTAGATATGAATCGCTGGATTTTTCTTCTTGTCACGTGATTCTGTGATGACTTTTTCAGCATACATCGTCTGCTCATCGACCTCTTCACGGTAGGTAATACCTTCAATAACACTATCAAAGACAACCTTACCAGAAACTTCAGAAATGATTACAGCGTTATACGGGTCCCACTTACAGATGACGTCTCCTCTTTTAATTTTTGAGTTATTCTCAACAACCATTTCAGAACCGTAAGGAATATTCGCTGTCATGACAACAACACCTGTTTTTTCATCAGTAATTTTAATTTCAGCCGAACGACCAACAACCACAACTACTTTCACTCCATCCGCATTTTTCTTTTCAATTGTACGAAGTTCATCGATTTCCAATTTACCAGAAGCTTTTGCTTTCAAGCTAGATACATCCGCAATGTTCGAAGCGGTACCTCCAACGTGGAATGTACGAAGTGTCAACTGTGTTCCCGGTTCACCGATGGATTGTGCAGCGACAACTCCAACAGCGTCACCTTGTTGTGCCAATCGGTGGTTAGATAGATTTCGTCCATAACATTTTGAACATACACCACGGCGCATTTCACAAGTCAATACGGAACGAATTTCAACTTCTTCAATACCTGATTTTTCAATTTTCGTAGCTACGATTTCTGAGATGATCTCTCCAGCCGCTACGATTAACTGATCTGTTTCAGGAACATATACATCGTGAACTGAAGTTCTTCCGAGAATACGGTCAATCAACGGTTCAACAATTTCATCATTTTTCTTCAATGAGGTTGCAACGATACCACGAAGGGTACCACAATCTTGTGCATTGATCACAACATCTTGCGCAACATCCACCAAACGACGTGTCAAGTAACCTGCATCCGCTGTTTTCAAGGCAGTATCGGCAAGCCCTTTACGTGCACCGTGAGTAGAGATAAAGTATTCAAGGATCGAAAGACCTTCCTTAAAGTTTGAAAGGATTGGATTTTCAATGATTTCTTGAGAGCTCGCGCCCGACTTTTGCGGTTTCGCCATCAATCCACGCATACCTGAAAGCTGACGAATCTGTTCTTTCGAACCACGGGCTCCAGAGTCAAACATCATGTAGATTGAGTTAAACCCTTGACGGTCGCTTTTCAGCTGTTCCATCAATGTCTGCGTCAAACGTGAGTTTGTATGTGTCCAGATATCAATAATCTGGTTGTATCGTTCATTGTTTGTAATGAGACCCATGTTATAGTTCACCATTACATCTTTCACTTCATTTTCCGCTTTCAATACCAACTCTCCCTTTTCCTTCGGAATAATGATATCATCCAAATTGAACGATAGACCACCTTTAAAGGCCATGTCGTATCCCAGTTCTTTGATATCATCCAAGAATTGCGCTGTGCGTGATGTTCCAGATATTTTCAACACTTCTCCGATAATATCACGAAGTGCTTTTTTCGTCATTACATCATTGATGAAACCAACTTCACGGGGCACACGCTCATTGAAGAGAATTCGTCCACATGTTGTTTCAATCAACTGAATTTCTGGTTCACCTTGCTCATTCAAATCATAGGTTTTCACCTTGATGTGTGCGTGCAAATCAAGTTGACGCTCGTTGTAAGCAATAATTACTTCTTCCGGAGAATAGAAGGTACTTCCCTCACCACGAACAATTACATCTGCAGTCGTTTTTTTCCCTTTAGTAATGTAGTATAGACCGAGTACCATATCCTGAGAAGGTACTGCGATTGGCGCACCATTCGCAGGGTTCAAGATATTGTGAGATGCCAACATCAACAATTGAGCTTCAAGAATCGCAGCATTACCCAACGGTAAGTGCACCGCCATCTGGTCACCATCGAAATCGGCGTTGAAGGCCGTTGTTACCAATGGGTGAAGACGAATTGCTTTTCCTTCGATTAATTTAGGTTGGAACGCTTGAATACCCAAACGGTGAAGAGTAGGGGCACGGTTCAATAGAACTGGGTGTCCTTTCAATACGCTTTCTAAGATGTCCCAAACAACTGGCTCTTTGCGGTCAACAATTTTCTTTGCAGATTTCACTGTTTTCACAATACCACGCTCAATCATCTTACGAATAATGAACGGCTTATAAAGTTCCGCAGCCATGTCTTTTGGAAGACCACATTCATGCAATTTCAAGTCTGGTCCAACGACAATTACCGAACGAGCAGAATAATCCACACGTTTACCAAGTAAGTTTTGACGGAAACGACCTTGTTTACCTTTCAATGAATCAGAAAGTGATTTCAACGGACGATTAGATTCCGTTTTCACTGCTGATGATTTTCTTGAGTTATCGAACAATGAATCTACGGCTTCTTGGAGCATACGTTTTTAATTTCGAAGAATCACCTCCGGCGCTTTAATCTCGATCAAACGCTTCAAACGATTGTTGCGTATAATCACACGACGGTAGAGGTCATTTAAGTCAGACGTTGCAAAACGACCACCGTCCAAAGGCACCAATGGGCGCAATTCTGGTGGAATAACCGGAACAACTTTCACAATCATCCATTCAGGACGGTTGTCAATGCGCTCTTGAGATTCACGCATTGCTTCAACCACTTGAAGACGCTTTAAGGCCTCATG
>CAMBMC010000033.1 GCA_945868555.1 Chitinophaga pinensis
CAAGCCACTTTAATAGATTCTAAATGTTAGGTTTAGTTTTTTAAAGAAAAAAAATGTTTAATTGCAGTAAGAATTTTCAAAGCCACCAATTGCGGTGGCTTTTTTTATTGAGATTTTTTTTGGAAGATTACATTCTATGCGCCAAAGATCATTTGCTAAATCGGTCATGTTTACGATGGAAATCAGTATTTTAGTTCATTGTTCAGCGAATTAATCTACTTTTTTGAATGATCATTTTTGGTTTTTATTTTTTCATCATTCTTCTCATCACTTTTTTTCAGCGTTTTGAGCTGAACAATGGCATCTTCAAAACCTCAAAAAAAACAACCTGGTTTATCTCCGGACTTTCACTCCTCATGTACTATGTTTCTGTCGAACAGGGGCAGATGCTTACGGGCATTATTGAAGAAAAAGGAATCTGGGGATTGTGGATTTTTTGGCCAAGCATTTTAGGTTCGGCAGTCATCCCCATTGTATTCGCTCCACTTTGGCAGAAATTGGATTTTATCACGGACAATCAATTTATCCTCTTTCGCTTTTCGGGCAAGTCAGCACGTTTCTTGCATCAATTTCGTTCTGTGTATGTGGGCGCTCTAGTTGTCGCCTTTCTCTTGAGCTTCCATGTGTTGGCCTTTAGTCGAGTTGTCGAAACCTGGTACAACATCACGCAACAAAATGCCGTGATTATCGTCGGGATAGTGTTGATCATCTTTGCGTTGAAGAACAGTTTCAACGTGAAGATAAAAGTGGATGGGTTTCATGCGCTCCTCTATTTTGTTGGAATTATGATCGCTTTCTATTTTATATTTCAAGCATCTGATGGATGGTCGAGTGCAGTGCATCATTTACAGTCCATGGGCAAGGGAAAATCAGACCTGTTTCCACCCACGTCAGTGAAAGATGAATGGGGATTGTTCTTCGTTTTTCTGGGTGTTCAATGGTGGAGCACCCAATTGTTTGATGGAGGTGGCCCAGAAATGGCACGATTTACAGCGACAAAAGGACCCCTGAGTGCCATGAAAGCGGCATTGTTGTCTATTATTATCTACGCTCTGTTGTCTTTGCTGATGTTGGTCATGGTTGTGCTCAGCCTTTCTCTGCAAAAATCAGTGGGGTCTGAGGCAGGATTTATTGATGTGATTCATACGGTCGTGCCTGATTGGATTAAACCACTATGCTTGCTCGGATTTTTTGCGATGTTCATCTCAACCTCTGAATCTTTGATGAATTGGGGAGCCTCTTTTTTAACCATTGACTTCTATAAAACATATCTGTCGCCATTGAAATCTGAGAAACATTATTCTTTTGTCTCTTTCGGCACGATGGCCTTGTTGAGTGCTTTGGCAGTTGTCATAGCTATGAACAGCTCAAGCTTGAAACAGATGATTTTGATTGTATTTTCCATTTCCGCGGGAGTTGCACCCGTCTATGTTCTCCGCTGGTTTTGGCTGCGCATCAATGCTTGGTCACAAATCTCAGCGATGATTGCATCCTGTTTGTGTTCACTGCTGTTTCATGTGATCCATCAAAAATTTCCAGGGACGGTGAGAACAACTTACTTCGATGAGTTTAGTGTACAGATGTTAATAAGCACCGCGTTTACAACGTTTATTTGGTTGATTGTGACATTTCTAACACCAAAAGATGAGGAAAAAACACTGCTTAGGTTTGCTTCAATTTTACCTTCAAAATCAGAGATTCTTCAAGGCTTTGCCACAGCTTTTTTAGTAGGGATTGCATTGCTTATACTGAATCTTGTTGCGGTTTCCTTTCTTATTTCATGAATTGTTTTCGTTTTATCTTCACGGCGAGTAGTAGCAATCTTGGAAAGAAACGGTAAAAATTATACAAGAATCGACCTCGAAGCGAGGTGAAACAAAGAAAACGTTTGGACTTTAGTTGGCGAATGATGCAACGGGCTGTTCGGTCTAGCGAAACTGTTTTAATTCCATTTCGCTTCTCTATGGTTTTTAGTTCACCATTGATTGTCATAATTTGTTTCGAGTCTTCATTTTCGGTAAAATCGGGCAGACATACGCCTATAAAAACACCACGATCTAACACTTCATTTTTCATGCTTTCGGCAACTGCAAAAATTGCTTTTTTTGTGCACGAATACATGGCATATCCAGGTAGTCCAACAATCCCAGCAATTGACGACATGAAAAGCACACTTCCTTTGGTGACTGTTAAATCGTCCATGAGTGCAATTGCCGGATAGATACTGCCATGGATATTGGTGCGTGTAGCCAGCTCAATGGCTTTAGCTGAGCTGTCGGCGATGCTGCCTTCTACGGCGAGTGCGGCATTGCAAACTAGCACATCAATTCTTCCGTAGTGTGAAATGATTTGCTTGCGCATGTCTTCGCAGAATGCATAGTCGCTTACATCACCGCTTATTCCGAATACCCGGTAACCTTTTGACGTAAATTCAGCGACTGTTTTTTCAACCTTTTCAGCACTGCGGCTATTGATAACTACAACAGCACCATGTTCAGCAAGTTTCAATGCTAAACGCTTCCCAATTCCTTGAGTTGAGCCCGTAATGATGGCAACTTTATCTTTAAACATGTAGTTTAGTATTTTCGTGTGAATTCAGGTTTTCCTGAAATAACTTTAATCTTGTTTTAAATCTATTTTATTGAAATTCACAGCCTCTGTGTCTCTTTGGTTAGCTAATCATTTGTGTTCAATAAATCATTTACCCTTAAAAACCGTTTCTTTTACCGCAAAGGCACAGAGAACAAAATGGCAACTCTACGTTAAAAAATAGTTTATACTCAGAAACCAATACTTCTTTATCCTCTGTGCCTCTTCGGTGATCAATAATCTTGTATTTTAAAATTCTTCGCTTCTGTAGCCCGTTTTTTTTACCGCAGAGGCACAAAGAATGTAGTTGAATTTTTTTTTCAATAATCTTTTTTTAACTTAGTTGAAATCGTCCGTGTCCTCTGTGCCTCTGCGGTGATTAATAATCTTGTATTCTATGAATCTCTAGGCCAGAAAACCATTTCTTTTACCGCAGGGAGTAAAATGAAATATTCCCTTTCGTTTAAGGTTTTCTGTTTAGGTATACTTAACAAGCCTTCTTTTTCGTTAAGAATCAGTGGAAGTCAGTATACGAAATCTTCATTATTCTAATTTTTGGAAATAAGCACCGTATTTATCCCCAAGATCGTACTTTTTTGAGATCAGCGTTAAAGATAAAAAACCAATAGTCGTCGCAGAGAGCACGGCAACAGGTGGGCCAACATCTCCCAAACCCGCTAAAGAAAGTATATAGAGGCCAAGTACTGCGCTCACCCCACCTGCAATAAACCCTATTTTTCGAAATGCATTTGAATACACATGAATCCGTGTGATTTCCGAAAAGGCAATTTTTTGTTTCCCAACAATAACAGTATCTGGAGAAAGAATCTTTAGTCTACCTTTTGCATTCGCCCCAGCGGCATTGAACACCTTTATTCTTTCGCGATCAACGACATAGCGCTTTTCATGAGATTCATCTTTCTTTTCAATAACAAGCGCATAGTTTTTAGATACTTGTATTAATTGTTGCGTATTGGAAACAACCACTTGTTGTTGTCCGAAAACGGAACTGCAGCTCAGTAGAGCGAGTAAAATCAAAGATTTCATGTTAAAGTTGTTTAGATTAAATGCCATTGATTGTTCGTTTGCTCTTTTGAACGTTGAATCCTATGTTAACACCTGTCATGCCTCCACCTTTTTGAGAAGAATAAAAGAGGTTCACTGGGATATTAAGCGCCCCAGCACGAAATGTTCTCCCAAGGGCAAAAACAAACATCGTATTCAATTTCCAATCGCCTCGTGTGTCTCCGTATCTTCTGTCGAAGTTGTATTTTGGGTTTAAATCCGAGGGCTTGGGTGCGGTAAATATACCATTCGTGCTGTATTGTGGGTCGTCGCCAAATTCATTGAAGGCATAAGTATCCCAATCCGATTGTGAAAAATATTGCTGATTGGAACTGAAGCTATTGTCTGTATCAAAGAATCCCAAGGATGTTGGCTTCACGCCAAAGCCTGGTCCGAAAGCCAATTCCCAACCACCTTTGCCAATGCGAAATCCATTCATAATCGTTATTGTTGGAAGGAATTGCCCTTGTTCAAGACCCGATACATTGATTAAGCCCTCCACCAAGGCAGAGAAATTTTCGGTGCCTACATATTGTCCTTCAAGCTGAAATCCGATCATGCTAATGCCAGGGAAGATTCCTAGCCCACCTTGTGATTCTGCGCGCACCGCGAATTCATTCATGGATCCTAGCAAGTAGGCATAGCCGATGCGAGGGCCATTATTTTTAATTCTGCCGACATTTGTCGATGTGATGGGCTCATTTTTAAAAGCGAGACGTTCGGCAAGTTCTTTCGGGACCTCCACGCCAAGCATTTCCTTGAGTAGCACCTCAGACATGCGTTGCAATTCCATTTCTTGGTTATCAAATTCGCGCATGGCAGATTTAAACGTAGTGGCACTTTTGACATCAATGAGTTTCAATGTAAGAACGATCTTGTTGCCGAAACCATCAAAACTTCCACATAGTATATAATCTACATTGAGTTTTTTCCCCATTACCGCTAAACAGTTTTGTCCGTAGCAGCCGGATGTAAATTGAGGCGAATTCATCAGCACGTCCGCCATGTCAAATTCATCCAAAACAATATAGTTTCCCAGCTTGATCAATTCTAGGCGCAACATCTTGGCTGCAATTTCGGGTTTCACCTCAATGCTGTTGATGTTTGGGTTGGCCACTGCGATGGTGGGATTGGTTGTTTGCGCAAAGCTGTTCAGTGAAACAGAGATTAGTGCTGTTGCAAGAATGTGTTTGATTGTCTTCATAGGTATGTTTTTATCCATGACAAATGTTGGTACAATCTGATGTACTTCATAATTGATTTCAACAAGGGCTGACAAGCGAGTTGCTAAATTCGCAAGTACTGTTTTTAAGTGTGGGTAATAACGCTTGATTGAATTTCAATTAAAGCAATCCTGCCTCAATCTTCTTTCGTGCATTGTCAATACTCCGATCGAGCTCGTGGAAATAATTGTTGCGTTCCTTTTCGTTAACCACACTGATGATGCTCGAATTTGCAATTTGTTTATCCAAAATTTGCTTGGTGTCTTCCACATAGCCCTCGTTCGATGTTTGAAGGTAGTTCATCACATTGTGCGTGAGGTATACACCTTTCAATTCGGACGTAGAAAAGTAAAAGGACGCGTCTGTATTTACGATTTCATTGTTGTACATCTCGAAATTGTTGCCAAAAGCAGGCGCTTGCGTTCCATAAATGAACTTTTTACCAAGACTCGCTTGTTCGCGTATGTGTGCCGACATCATTTTTAAGCGGTCACACAGGAAAAGTGCATATTCTGGATCTTCAAAATGGTGTGCCTGGCAGTAATAGACTATTTGGCGAATAAATCCTTGAAGCAGTTGGGGGTCATAGATTTCTTGAGATGGAATCGCATTGTAAATCTGTAAGATGTCTCTCCCAAGTTCAAACGCTCGTTCAGTCGTTTTTTCGTGTTTGAACTTTTCGTTTTGATAAGCAGGAATCATCAAATGGGTTTTTGCCCAGAAATAGAGCTTGAATCGAACCAGCTGAGGAAAGTTTAGCAATTGAAAAAACGGCGTATTGTTGACTGAGATAATGAGTTGTGGATCTCCGAGATTTTTTAATTTTTCAAATGCACTTAAAATGCCTTCGAGGTAGGTTTCTAAGCTAAAGTCATAGGTGTTTAACGGGGGATAGGTAAAGGTGACATTTCCCGCTTCCATCGAACATAAGGCATCAAACGAGATGTTGTAATGCAAACAGATTTTTTTTATTTCATTGATCGTCAAAGCTGTTTCTCCTCTATATCTGCGGTATACAGCGTCCGAACTCAGACTTAAAACTTCAGCAAGTGCATTGCCGATGGTGTCTTGTCCGACAATTCGCTGTTTTACAAGTTCGAAAAGCGTGCTTTGAATGTCCTGTTGTGGCATAGTTCAATTTGATGAGTTAAAAGTGCAAATAATTCAAAGGCAGTGGACTGTTTCACGTGTTTATTTTGCGCCAAACTTGTTTCTTAGCGATTAATCACTATCTTTGCCGCCCAATTCACTTATTTATAAACCGAGGTTTCGAACCTCACATTGTAAAATTAATTATGGCAACTCGAATCAGATTGCAAAGACACGGTAAGAAAAGTAAAGCATTTTTCCACATCGTAGCTGCGGACAGCAGATCAAAAAGAGACGGTAAGTTCATCGAGAAAATCGGTACATACAATCCAAACACAAATCCAGCAACAATTGTCATCAACTTCGACGCAGCACTTAAATGGGTGCAGGTAGGAGCTGAAATGTCAGATACTGCACGTGCGATCATGTCGTACAAAGGTGTTCTTCACAAAAATCACCTGTTGAATGGTGTGAAAAAAGGTGCACTTACAGCAGAACAAGTTGAAGAGAAATTCAACCAGTGGTTGGCAGATAAAGATGCGAACATCACGGGTAAACAAGACAATGTAGCTAAAAATGCAGCAGCTGATAAAGTAGCACGCATGAAAGCTGAAGCAGATACAAATGCAGCAAAAGCAAAAGCAATTGAAGAGAAAAACACTCCTGAAGTTGAAGAGGTAGCTGCTGAAGAAGTTGTTAATGAAGAAGTTGTAGCTGAAGAGGCAGCAGTTGAAGCCGTTGCTGAAGAGGCAGCAGTTGAAGCCGTTGCTGAAGAAGCAGCAGTTGAAGTTGTCGCTGAAGAAGCAGCAGTTGAAGTTGTTGCTGAAGAAGCAGCAGTTGAAGTTGTAGCTGAAGAGGCAGCAGTTGAAGTTGTCGCTGAAGAAGCAGCAACAGAAGAAGCTGCTCAAGAAAGCACAGAAGAAACTCCAGAGGCATAAGCCATTATCCGTATTGAATGGATAAAGCAGATTGCTTTGAACTAGGTTACGTAGCGAAACTTCACGGATTTAAAGGTGAGGTTTCGCTGTTTTTAGACGTAACCAATCCGGAAGATTATTCTTCCTTAGATGCTGTTTTCATTGAAATCAATGGGCAACTGAATCCTTTTTTTGTCGATTCCTTTAAATTGAAAAACAAAGGATTTGCTGCGGTCAAATTTAAGGGGGTAGAGAACGAACGCGATGCACGTGTTTTGCTCCGTCAACGACTTTTTCTTCCAGCTCAAATTTTACCGAAACTATCAGGCATCCAATTCTACGATCACGAGGTTATTGGATTTACAGTGGTTGATACCCTTTTCGGCGAGGTCGGAATCATTGAGGATGTCATAGATCTCGCTGTAAACCCACTTCTTCAGATTAAACATGGTGCCAAAGAGGTTCTGGTGCCCTTGGCTGCAAATGTCGTCCAGGCGATTGATCGCAAGAAAAAAATCATGACCATTACCGCTCCCGAAGGTCTCATTGAATTGTATATAGCTTAAGAAGTACCATGTCTGTCTTTCGCTTTCGTCATTTTGAGGTTCGTCAAGAATCTTCAGCGATGAAAGTCGGAACAGATGCCATGGTTCTTGGGGCTTTGGTGAATGCCGTAAACTCACGAACCATCTTGGATATTGGCACCGGAACAGGTGTCCTCGCGCTCATGATGGCTCAAAAATTTCCTGAAGCACAGATCGACGCCATTGACATTGATCCCTCCGCAGCAGCAGAAGCACGAATCAATGCGGAAAACTCCTTTTGGAACGATCGTATACAGGTGTTTGAATCAGATCTCAAGGATTTCCAATCAGAAAAAAAATATGCACTCATTGTGAGCAATCCGCCTTATTTTACAAACGGCTTGTTGAACCCTGATCGATCTAGAGCGCAGGCTCGGCATGAATCGGCCTTGCCTTTCGAATTGCTATTCGCTCGGGTGAGTGAACTGTTGAATGATGATGGGGTTTTCTGGATGATTGCACCAGCTGACGCGATGAATGAGCTATGTGTGGAAGCTGAACGGGTAAATTTATGGCCCAAGAACAGGATTGACATACTCGGGAAGGAGGGCGGATCAACTGTTCGAAAAGTACTTTCATTTTCCCCCAACCGCACCGAAAACAGTGAACAGGATTGCCTTACAATTCGCAATTTAGATGGTCAATACACGCATGAGTACAGAGCGCTGACGATTGACTTTCACGGTGTCAGTGTGTAAATTTATGTAATGTAGTTCAACGAAACATTTCGCTATTTTTTTTGCTCCATTTTTACAGAAATTAATTGTCATTTTTGCCTCGCTATTTCAATGTAAAAGGTAAATTTGTCCGTCCTTCAAGGATGAAAGTGATTTTATGCCAATAATTCGAATACTTTATTGTGTGTAATTCATTAATAATTAATTGATTATAGTTTAAAGTTATTCAATTATGGAAGCAGCTTCAAGTTCTGCGGATTACCTTCCGTTGCTGATTCAAATGGCCGTAGCCGGTGGATTTGTGTGTCTTGTGTTATTTGCGACGCATTTTTTAGGACCAAATGTGCATTCTAAAAAGAAAGATTCCAATTGGGAATGTGGGATTGAATCGGATGGTGACGCTCGCTTTCCAGTGTCGATTCGCTATTTCATGACGGCCATCTTGTTTGTGCTTTTTGATGTCGAGGTAATCTTCTTTTATCCTTACGCTGTAAATTTTGAAAAGCTCGAACTAGAAGGGCTTTTGGCTGTTATTCTTTTTGTAGCCTTCTTTTTAGTTGGCTTTTTCTACGTACTTAAAAAAGGCGCATTGGAATGGGAAAAATAGAAGATATGCAAGTAATTAACGGGGAAGGGTATCAACTCACTTCGTTGGAAAAGGTATTGGCGACAGCTCGTGCCAATTCTGTTTGGCCCTTGCCCTTTGCAACCTCGTGCTGTGGTATTGAATTCATGGCTACGATGGGAAGTAACTACGACTTGGCACGATTTGGAATGGAACGCATGTCGTTCTCCCCACGTCAAGCTGACTTGTTGATTGTTGCTGGAACGATTTCAAAAAAGTTAGGACCAATCCTAAAGCAAGCCTACGAACAAATGGCGGAGCCGAAATGGGTACTTTCTGTTGGAGCTTGTGCTTCTTCAGGGGGGATTTTCGATACTTACAGTGTTTTGCAGGGTATTGATCGCGTGATTCCTGTGGACGTTTACGTACCAGGTTGTCCTCCTAGACCGGAACAAATCATTGATGGGATCATGAAAATTCACGAATTGGTGAAACATGAACCATTGCGTCGTCGCTATTCAGACGAATACAAACATTTGTTAACCAGTTACAACATTGAGTCAGATGGAGAATAAGTTGACGAATGAAGGCGTAGCAGCGCAGATCCAATCCCAATTTGGTGCTGCAGTTGTTTCTGTTGACATGCCTTATGATATGCTGACAATGGAAATTGCAGCCGACCGCATGCACGATGTCATTGAATGGATTCGATTGGACGCTGAATTGCAAATTGGATTTTTGACTTTGCTTGGTGGGGTGCATTATCCGAACGATAAAGGTCGTGAGTTTGCTATGGTTTATCACCTGCACAGCTGGACGAACAACTTTAGAATTCGTTTGAAAGCATTCTTGCCAGCGGAAAATCCGAGCATAGCGACATTAACCGATCTTTATGACGGTGCCAATTGGATGGAACGTGAAACCTACGATTTCTTCGGGATTCAGTTCGATGGCCACCCGAATTTAGTGCGTATTTTGAACGAGGATTCCATGGATTATTTCCCGATGCGGAAAGAATACCACCTCGAAGATGCCACTCGAGAAGATAAAGACGATCGATATTTTGGACGATAATATAGTAAGATCATGAGTACTTTTAAAGAAGACAGTGCCTACGATATGCCACATATTGGATTGTCCAATGAAACAATCGATGGCGATATTGCGACATTAAACCTTGGACCAACACACCCCGCAACGCACGGAATTTTCCAAAACATCCTTCAAGTGGATGGCGAGAAGATTTTATCCTCTGAGCAAACTGTGGGTTACATTCACCGGGCATTTGAGAAATTGGCTGAACGCCGACCATACAATCAAATTACACCGATTACAGACCGACTAAACTATTGTTCTTCTCCAATCAATAACATTGGGTGGCACATGACAGTTGAAAAGCTGATTGGCGCAGAGGTTCCAAAGCGTGTTGATTACATGCGTGTGATTGTGATGGAATTGGCACGAATCGCTGACCATTTAATTTGCAATTCAGTCATCGGAGTTGATACGGGAGCACTTACGGGTTTTACCTATTTGTTCCAAGAGCGTGAGAAAATTTATGAATTGTACGAGGAAATTTGCGGTGCCCGTTTGACCACGAATGTTGGACGTATCGGTGGTTTTGAACGTGATTTTTCACCTGAATTTCACCGTAAACTAGAGGATTTCTTTAGAACCTTCCCTAAGGTGTTCAATGAATTCGATAGTTTGCTGTCGCGAAATAGAATCTTTATGGACCGAACACGTGGTGCAGGACCAATTACAGTAGAACGTGCATTGAATTACGGTTTTGTTGGACCTAACTTGCGCGCAGCAGGTTTGGACTATGACGTTCGTGTGATGAATCCATATTCTTCGTACGAGGATTTTGACTTTAGCATTCCGGTTGGGGTAGCAGGAGACACGTATGATCGCTTCATGGTGCGCCAAGAAGAAATTCGTCAGAGTTTGAAAATTATTGAGCAGGCATGGAAGAATTTGCCAGAAGGTTCATACAAAGCAGATATCCCGGAGTTTTACCTTCCACCAAAAGAAGAAGTGTACAACAACATGGAGGCGCTCATTTATCACTTTAAAATCGTGATGGGTGAAACACCAATTCCAGCAGGAGAGGTTTATCATAGTGTGGAAGGTGGCAACGGAGAATTGGGATACTATCTCATTAGTGACGGTGGACGTTCACCTTACCGCTTGCAGTTTAGACGACCATGTTTTATTTATTACCAAGCATATCCAGAAATGATTATCGGACAAACCATCAGTGATGCGGTATTGACCTTATCAAGTATGAATGTGATTGCTGGAGAATTAGACGCATAATTATGAGTAGTTCACACACTGATCTTAGTAAACGCCATTCAGAAAAGCCTGTTTTCAGTGCTGAGAAAATGGCAGAAGTGCAGGTATTGTTTGCACAATATCCGGAAGGAAAAAGTAAAAGTGCCATAATTCGAGTTTTGCACATGGCAGAAGAAGAGTTTGGCGGATGGTTGAGCATTGAAACGATGGATTATGTCGCTGAAGTGTTCAATATCCAACCCATTGAAGTATACGAAGTGGCCACTTTTTATACTATGTTCAATCTTGAGCCTACAGGTAAATACGTGTTTGAGGTGTGCCGAACGGGACCTTGCATGTTGCTAGGTAGCGATTCAATCATCGATTACATTGGAACAAAATTGGACATCAAGGTAGGCGAAACATCTGCGGATGGCATGTTCACCTTGAAAACATCGGAATGCCTTGGCGCTTGTGGTTATGCCCCAATGCTTCAATGTGGAAAGAAATACCACGAGCACCTAACGAAGGAGCGCGTGGATGAAATAATTACGGCTTACAGGGCCGGTCAGACCCCAAATTAAGAAGGATGGGAAGAAGATTACTGTTAGAACATGACAACGTTGCGGGCATCGAAACATTCGATGTATACCGCAAGAATGGTGGATACCGTTCCGTTGAGAAAGCCTTGAAATCGATGTCGCCTGAATTGGTGCTCGAAGAAGTGCAAAAGTCAGGATTGCGCGGACGTGGAGGCGCCGGATTCCCAACAGGGATGAAGTGGTCTTTCCTTGCGAAGCCAGAAGGAGTTCCAAGATATTTGCTGTGTAATGCAGATGAGTCAGAACCGGGAACGTTCAAGGACCGCTACCTGATGGAAAAAATTCCTCACTTGTTGATCGAAGGGATGATTGTGTCAAGTTTCGCTCTTGGAGCGAATCAATCGTACATCTATATCCGCGGCGAATACATGTGGATCCTAGATATTCTTGAAAAGGCAATTGCTGAAGCATACGATAAAGGTTTTCTCGGAAAGAATATTCTAGGCTCTGGCTTTGACCATGACTTGAGTGTTGCTCCCGGTGGAGGCGCATACATTTGTGGTGAGGAAACAGCATTGATCGAATCCCTTGAAGGTAAACGTGGTAATCCACGAATGAAACCACCATTCCCAGCTGTTAAAGGGCTATATGGATGTCCAACGGTAGTAAACAATGTGGAAAGTATTGCTGCTGTTGTTCCAATCATCAATGATGGGGGTGAAGAATATGCGAAAATCGGATTGGGAAAAAGTACAGGTACGAAGTTGATTTCTGCCTGTGGTAACCTAGTTCGACCAGGAGTATACGAAATAGAAATGGGAATCACCGTGGAGGAATTCATCTATGGTGACGACTACTGTCGAGGCATTGCAAACGGAAAAAAATTGAAAGCTTGCGTTCCTGGTGGATCATCAGTTCCAATTTTACCGCATTACCTGGTCACTAAAACAGCTGCTGGTGAAGACCGCTTGATGACCTACGAAAGTCTGGCAGATGGAGGCTTTGCAAGTGGTTCAATGCTCGGTTCAGGTGGATTTATCGTATTCGATGAAGACCAATGTATCGTGCGAAACACGTGGAACTTTGCTCGTTTCTATGCCCATGAGTCTTGCGGCCAATGTTCGCCTTGCCGCGAGGGTACAGGGTGGATGGAAAAAGTACTTCACCGCCTCGAACATGGTCAAGGAAACTTGCGCGACATAGATCTGTTGGCTGAGATCAATAAGAAAATCGAAGGAAATACAATTTGCCCGCTGGGTGATGCTGCCGCATGGCCAGTAGCTGCAGCTATTCGTCACTTTAGAGATGAATTTGAATGGCACGTGAATGAACGTGAAGAGTCACAAAAAAGAAATTATGGATTGATTCGCGAACCGCAATCAATCGCTTAAGAAATAAAAGAACGGATGATCAAAGTAACAATTGATGACGTTGAAGTCGAAGTAGCCGAAGGAACAACAATCCTGAACGCTGCGCGCATGATTGGTGGCGATGTTGTCCCACCTGCAATGTGCTATTACAGCAAACTGCCCGATACAGGGGGCAAGTGTCGAACATGTTTGGTGGAAGTGGCTGCCGGATCTACAAAAGATCCTCGCCCAATGCCGAAACTTGTTGTATCATGCTCTACACCAGTGCAGGATGGAATGGTCGTTAAGAACAAAACAAGTGAGCGTGTGCATGAAAATCGCGGTGCTGTTGTTGAATTCTTATTGATCAATCACCCATTAGATTGTCCGGTTTGTGACCAAGTTGGAGAGTGTCATTTGCAAGATTTAGGATTTGAACATGGCGCCGAAAAAACGCGTTATGAAGAAGAACGTAGAACCTTTGACCCTATCGATATCGGCAACAAAATCAAGTTGCACATGAACCGTTGCATCTTATGCTACCGTTGCGTTGCTGTTGCGAATCAATTGACTGACAAGCGCGTTCATGGTGTTCTTCACCGTGGAGAACATGCAGAAATCAGTACATACATTGAAAGTGCTGTTGAAAATGACTTCTCTGGAAATATGATTGATGTGTGTCCAGTAGGTGCCTTGACCGATAAAACGTTCCGTTTCAAAAGCCGTGTTTGGTTCTTGAAACCGATGGAAGCAGAATGTGAATGCACAAAGTGCTCAGGTAAAGTGGTGGTGTGGCAGTTCGGAAATGAAATCTATCGTGTCACTGCAAGAAAAGATCGCTACGGCGAAGTGGAAGATCAAGACGGGAAGGCCGGATGGATTTGCAACGACTGTCGATTTGATAAAAAGGACCTGTCGGATTGGAACATCATTGGACCGCGCACCATCGACCGCCATTCCGTTATTTCTCAAGGAAACTATGAAAGTCCGCGAACATCAATTAAAAAAGTGAAGTAATGGATTCAGGACTCATTATCGAAAAACTTATACTTGTCGGAATCATTTTTACGATCTCACTACTCATCGCGATGTATGCGACGTATTTTGAACGAAAAGTAGCCGCATGGTTCCAGGATCGAATCGGGCCAGACCGCGCAGGACCATTTGGTATCCTACAGCCTTTGGCAGACGGTGTAAAAATGTTCATGAAAGAAGATTTTATTCCAAGCAATTCTGACAAATGGTTGTTTATCCTCGGTCCGGGGATTTCCATGTTTACATCATTGATTACAAGTGCAATCATTCCATGGGGAGAAGACCTGACCATATTCGGTAGT
>CAMBMC010000034.1 GCA_945868555.1 Chitinophaga pinensis
ATAGACATAGCAGCAAATTCAGAAGTTGTCGTTGATTTTGAAATTTCGACCAATGACTTGATGTTTGTAAATCAGCAAGGTATCTTTGTTGCGGGCGATGGTGATTTCCAGGTAATTATCGGCGGATTAGAAACACATTTTACAGTGAATAAATGACAAGTAATTACAAAATAGAATTTGAAAAGTTTTTCTCCTATTCCCTATCCTTGGATTGTTTGATTTTTGGGTATCAAGAAGGACAAATTCATTTGCTCTTAATCAAGAGAAACCTTGATCCCTTTAAAGGTGATTGGGCTATTCCAGGTGATCTCGTGTATCCCGATGAAGATCTGCCAGAAGCGGCAAGTAGAATTTTGCAAGACTTGACCAATTTGGACAACTTGAAACTGCACCAGGCGCAAACCTTTGGGAATCCTAACCGACACCCGCAAGGTCGTGTTATTACTTGTGCCTACTTCGCCTTGGTGAAAATTGAAGAGGTCAATGCCATTGCCTCGTCATGGGCCAATGAAGTAACGTGGACACCCGTGCATGAAATTGGAAATTTGGCATTCGACCACAAGGAGATCGTCGATTCGACCTTTGATACACTTAAAAATAAATTGAAAACAGAACCCATTTGTTTTGATTTACTTCCAGAGAAATTTACACTCCACGAGTTTCAGCAAATCTATGAATATGCATTCAAAACAGATTTGAACAAGGCCAATTTTAGAAAGAAAATTAAGCCAATTCCGTTTATTGCGCACAATGAGAAACAAATAAATGTGAAGCATCGCCCAGCGAAGTTGTTCTCATTTGACAGCGAGAAATACGAACATTTGGTAGCGAATGACCTCTTCACTTTCAAAATGTAAACAAGAAAAAAAAAGTTCATAGTACTTTTTTTGAACTTATAGTATAATTTACTATATTGCAGAACTAAATCTAAATTAACATTTATCAAGTTGTATTAATTAATTGCTGAAAGTATGAAAAAATTGTACATTTTAATGATTGCATTCGCCTCTGTATCAGGATTGAATGCGCAAGTTGAAGGAACATGGAAACTAGCAGACCAAGCAGGTGCTTTGGGTGTTGGTCCTGGTCTTGGAGACATTTCTTGGTGGTCTAACCAAACCGCTGACCTAACAACAAGAGCTTGTCTATTTGACGACTCTGTAAAATTTGACGCTTCAGGTAGTTTCTTTAACTACATGGACGGCAACACATGGTTGGAGGCATGGCAAGGTACTAATCCAGAAGCATGTGGTGCTCCTGTTGCTCCTCACAATGGTACGAATGCTGCAACATGGGCATTCAACGCGACTACGGGTGAACTTACTGTAACTGGATTAGGTGCACACATCGGTCTAGCAAAAGTGGTAAACGGTGCTGAATTGACAAGCCCGCTTAATGCGCCTGCTTCGATTACGTATGTGTTGACGTTCTCAAACAACAACAACACAATGACTGCGGACATTAACTTTGGTCCTGGATATTGGAGATTTGTATACAACCGTTCAAGTGTTACTCCTCCAGCTCCTGCGAATGTTACATTCAAAGTAAACATGGTAGATTATGCTGGTGTAGGAAACATCGCAAACGGTGTGTTCTTGAACGGAACGTTTAACAACTGGAACGGATCTAATATTCCAATGACGAATGTTGGTGGAGCAAACTGGGAGGTAACAATTCCATTGACTCCAGGTCAAATCCAATACAAATTCACAGTTGACGGATGGTCAGATTCAGAGCAAATGACTGGTGGTGATCCTTGCGTTGACGTGGTAGCTGATGGTTTTGACAACCGTGCGTTGGATGTAACAGCTGATGCTGTGCTTCCAAACGTTTGTTGGGCAAGCTGTGACGCATGTCCTGGAAGTGGAATTTCTGAAATGAATGGAGCTGAGCTTCTAATCGTTTCTCCAAACCCGGCATCCACTGTATTTACAGTGTCTTTCAATGATAAATTGAACGCTGTTGAAGTATATGACTTGACTGGTAAATTGGTTAAATCTGTGAATGGTAACGCAACTGAAATGAATGTTTCCGTTGAAAACCTTGAGGCAGGTGTATATACTGTAGTGGTTCGTTCAGCTAAAGGAGATTTCTCTAGAAAGTTGATTATCGAGTAAGCTTTTACAGTTTAATTGTTTGAAGAAGGGGGACGAAAGTCCCCCTTTTTGTGTTTATTTGTGCCGTTTTCATGCACAATTGACCTGTATGAAACTTCGTGTTTTTAACTGCTTCTTTATCTTATGCGGGAATAAGCAACAAATAAATCCACAGTTCACTTGTGCTTTAAGTACCTTTATACACTCATGAAAACAGACACGCCAAAGGCAAAATTCTCCGCATATCAAGTCACTGTCATTCTGATTCTTGCACTTACTCAGTTCAGTGTTGTTCTCGATTTCATGGTCATGTCTCCGCTTGGCGACTTGCTCATCAAAGACCTTAAAATTACACCTTCACAATTTGGCATTGTCGTGTCAAGTTATGCACTTTCGGCTGGTGTGGCCGGATTCTTAACAGCGAGTTTTGCCGATAAATTTGACCGCAAGAAAATGCTACAGTTCTTCTACGCAGGATTTATCATTGGAACTTTGCTCTGTGGTTTGTCAACCAACTATTGGACACTTGTCGGTGCGCGAATTTTCACAGGACTTTTCGGCGGTGTCATGTCATCCATTTCTCTAGCAATTGTCGCCGATCTTTTTGCTCCGAATCAGCGCGGAAGGGTGATGGGTTTTTTGCAAATGGGATTCGGAATGAGTCAGATTCTTGGGATTCCAATAGGTCTGTACCTCGCAACTATTTGGGATTGGAAAGCACCTTTCTTCATGATTGTCATTCTAGCGCTTGCGATTTTTATAGGCATTTTCTTTGTGCTAAAACCAGTAGCCGAACACCTTAAGCTTCAACGGGACAACCCACTAAAACACATGTGGAACACCATCTCCAATCGCAATTACCGCATAGGTTTTCTTGCAACCGCATTTATGTCTCTTGGTGGTTATTTGATGATGCCTTGGGGCAGTGCATTTGCTGTAAATAATGTGGGGATCAAACAAGCCGATTTGCCACTCATGTTTATGATTGTGGGGGTATGTACATTTGCCATTATGCCGCTCATTGGAATCATCAGTGACCGCGTCAATAAATACAAGGTGTTCGCAGGTGCATCTATCGTAATGATTATCTCCATTGCGATTTATACCCATTTGCCTCAGGTGTCCTTGTTCGTATTGATTCTTGTTAATGTAATCATGATGATGGGAATCATGGCGCGCATGGTACCCTCTCAGGCGTTGGCGGCATCAATCCCTGAGATGAAAGACAGGGGAGCTTTTATGAGCATCAACTCATCACTCCAACAGATGGCAGGTGGAATCGCAGCCTTAATCGGTGGGATGATTGTAACTCAAGAGTCACATACTAGCCCACTTGGACGATTTGACACACTGGGCTATGTGGTCATAGGAGTGATTGTAATTAACATGTTTCTCACATACCGTGTTTATCGATTTGTGAGTGAGAAGGAGAAATGAAGCGATACATGATCGTATCATTTCACACTATCCAACAAGCATAGGAACTTCCATCAACAAAATCTCCGCATCTTGCGTCATCGCTTTCAGTTTGAAAGCAGCGGTATCCCAAATGCCCAATCCATCACGCTCGTCGAGTTGCTGCTCATTGAGCTTAAACTGACCTTTCAGCACGAAGGCATAGACTCCGTTACCTTCTTTTTTTAAGGTGTAGTCGCTTTCGACTTCTTTGTCAAATGTGCCCAAATGAAACCACGCGTCCTGATGGATCCAAACGCCGGCATCATCCGTATTTGGTGAAAGAATTTGTTGTAGTTTGTTGCGACGGTCTTCTGCCTTGAGGGTGATTTGATCGTAGCGCGGCGTCACATTTCGTTTGTTTGGAAAGACCCAAATCTGCAGGAATTTCACCAAGCGATCTTGATTTGGGTTGTATTCACTGTGGGTAATTCCTGTTCCGGCACTCATCACTTGAATGTCACCGTGTTTGATCGTCGCCGTATTCCCCATGCTGTCTTTGTGCTCAAGGTCACCGTCCAGCGGAATACTGATGATCTCCATATTGTCGTGAGGATGCGTACCAAAGCCCATTCCTTCCGAAACACGGTCATCATTCAATACGCGCAATACGCCAAAGTTCATCCGTTCGGGGTTGTAGTAATTGGCAAAACTGAAGGTGTGGTGCGAATCCAACCAGCCATGATTGGCATGGCCACGTGTATTGGCTTTGTGAAGTATGGTGTTGTTCATGATTTGGTCGTTGGCGTTAGGTAAATGGTTGTGTCCGACAATATCCAAGGGGCGTAAGTCATCGATGTCATTATCAATCACATGCGCCATGGCCGCTGCACTCGTTAGAAGCGCACCACCTAGTAGACTTTTTTTGATAAACTCTTTCCGTTGCATGTGTTTGTCTTTAACACAAAAGTAATGGGAATGTTTATGCAAAGCATTGACTTAGGTTAAGAATTAATGAGAATCTGAAAAGGCTCTCAACGTTATTTTTTGTACGTTTTGACATGGATAAAAACATTTTTCAATTAAATTCTCTGTGCCTCTGTGGTAGAAAAATTAGATTATTGTCCACCAGGGCGCTTTAGTTTTTCATTTAATGGCAGCAACAATTATGGATCTTGCTCTGCTGCTTTAGAAATTGTTTATCCAGCAGTTGGGATTCATGCTTACTTCATCTCAACCACACGAAATTCCCTGCCATTGTACACATAGTTGAATCCCTGTATAAACACCGTTTCACCATCCAAAACTTTGGACAAATCAATGATTTCCCCATTCAAATAGAACTTCCCGCCTGACTGCTTGGCAATATCTAGGTATTCTGTGCGAATTTTCGTTGGAGCAGCGCAAAGCAGCACATGTACAGGTTTCGAAACATTGTCCAACAAGCGAATATCGCGCACATCCGAATAATTATCACCAATAAGCAAAATATCAGTTGCCGTGGGATCAATTTCAATTGCCTTGAGTACGGATTCCATGTCGTTTTCGGACAATTCCGGACCACCACTACCTTTTCGCATCGCTGTCTCAACAACTTGATTTACTTCGTGGATGGATCGTGTTGAATAAATTCCTCCTGCTTTGCCAATTGGCTTTGCGCTGCTGTCTTTGTTGTCGCCATCATTGAAAAAGGTGAAACTGCTGAAAGGTATCGATGCATTATTCTCTTTAATCCACGATAGCATCGCGGCAATGCTACTTCCCATGCTGCCTGTGACATCCATGACTAGTGCAAAGCGCTTGGTAGAATCCAAATGTTCTAAACTCACGTACACACCCGACTCGCGCATGGTCTTTTGTCCTTCTTCGTATTCTTCTTCTGTTTTGTATTTGGTAAGTCCCAGCTCATATTCATTAAATACTGGACGCACCCCATTGCGCAAATAGATTCCGTTGACATCTCCCGAATAGGAAACGCGAATGTCGAGCCGAATGGTCGTCGAAACAGCTTGACCATTTTCCGTTTCAGGCTCCCACTTGGACATCGACTGGAAGGCATTTTTTACCCGATCACTCGCGCTCAGTGGATAATCTTCTAAAAAGGTCAGCTTGCTTATTTCGCCAGTTTCTGAAACGTTAAATGATACTTTTACCCATTGGTCTAAACGATCGCGATTGATCCCGGGTGAATTCACTAGCTTTTGCTGAAAGTGTTTGAAGAGCGCATATTCTCCTCCTTTAAAGGTGGCAAAGGTGTTCTTTTCTTTAATTTTTTTTGGTGTTGCTGTTGAAGTTGAGCTGCTCGGCCGATTTAAGGTGTTGACAAGTGGGTCAAGCTCAGGCTCTTTAAACCCGTCTTCAGGATTTTTAATGAAAGTCAATAAGGCATCTATTTCTTTGTTTCGGTTTTCTTCCGTAAGCGCTGGACGATGCACTAGGATAAATCCATGGAAAAAAGTTACACCCTCTTCGGAAGTCGAACAACCCTTTTGCTCGACAACTTCCCATTCGATGATTGGGTCCGCGAAGAACTCGGGGAATTGTGCATTCAACCAATGGAATCGCTTGAGATCAAGCCCATGTTGGTCGAAGGTAAGGCTGCTTCTGTAGGTGGTATTGACATAATAGATTTTCACCACAGCGATGTTCTTCAAGGCACTTTTTAAGGATTGAATGTCAAATGTACTTCCCGAGAATTCACAGGGCAGTAAGGTGCTTGTCAGTGAATTCTCACATGAAATTCGCTGCGTTGAGCTGTGGGGTGCCGAAAGAATTTGTGCGATTTTAGCCTCGGCTTGTCCGAAGGAGTTGGATAAGAGGAAGAGGAAAGTGAGGGTAATGAGTTGCTTCATGAGAATGATAAATTCATGAGAAGAAAAAGGTTACAAATTGCTTTCTGTTTTCTTCAAGCGACAAATATAGGCATAAAAAAAGCCCTCCGAAGAGGGCTTTATAGGACGAATAAATGGGATTAGTTTTCAGAACGATTACGAATCGCCAATGGGATGGCAAATTTCGGAATGAAATGAATCAATGCAGTAACGATGCGAATGGCGTAGTTGTATATTTCGCGGTAAATGTAATACGCAATAAGCACCAAAACGGAAGCAATAATTCCCGTTAGGGCCATTTTAATATTGACATCAAAATTGTCATAGTCACCAACAATTGCATTTGGCAACATTTCACGCATTGTATCAATTCCTGGCGCACTCATCAACACCTCTCCAATCGACAACAATGGGGCATAGGCTGCAGAACCAACTAGCGTAGCAACCAACTGCATGATACCAATGTACAACACCATAATGAAGCTCAATTCTCCAATTAAGGTGATTTGTCTAGGCATTACCGTACAAAATATGTAGTTCAACAGTCCATTATATTCCTGATCTTTTAATTGATCAGTTCTCTTTTTCGTTACGCTGTACATAAACCATGCGGCAACAATACTCACGACAAAACCAATGACTAGCCCAACACCAGCTCCGGCTTTTTTGCCGCCAGACAGGGCCTCATTTTGTAAATTTTGTTTGATAAATCCAGAGTCACCAAATAATTCAGTTAACGTAATAGCGATTCCCCCAATCAATAATGCGTAGGACAAAAGACGCCAAATGTTGCCAACATACCATTTAAATAAATCTCCATTGTCAACATTTCCAAGGAACGGAAGAACACGATTGTTGTAGTTTTTGTCCGTAATCCCAAATTCAATAAAAGGCAAATTCTTTTCCATAAGTACAGTAGTTTTTAAGTTAAGTGTGAATTTGAGAAAACAAGTCGTTATTTACAAATAAAAAACGAAAATTTTATCAACATAAGACATTGATAACTAGTACTTAAGTTGTAGTTAGAAAGGCCAGTTTAATTTGAAATAAATCCCCCGTTAATTCTAAGGATAAAACATCTTAAACGCATGGTATACGGCCTGATGTAGTACAGTGGAGTGCAACTCCTCGGGCATATAATCATAATAAATATGGCTCGATGAAGCACTCTTTTTCTGAAGAATCTTTGCCAATTTCTTGGCGTCGTTATACATCCGAGGCTCTTCTTTTTTTTGGCACGCAACGATGTAAAAAGTAAGGGAAATCGAAGATCCCAACATAAAGGAGACAATGCGTATTATGCGTCAAGGCGCTTCATTCGGAAGACAAGCATCAGCAAAACGCCAAACAATACGGTCGCAAAAAGCAAGTGACTTGTCCGTACAAAACTAAGCATGTCCGCATAGGCCAACACTACCCCAGAGCTAAGTTCAAGGGCCAAAATAAGAAAGATGCTGCGTATGATCCAGAGTTTTTGTCCTTTTTCATTCTTCCATGCCATGAAAACAATCAACCCGAGCACAAGCCAGGAGAAACTGCGGTGTATAAAGAAGGATAAACCAAGTTTGTCGGTCCAGCTTTCACGACCAAAACCCATCTTGGTCAACTCATCAATGTACTCACGCACTTGTGTTCCCAAGAACATCTGGTAAAAGGTAATCGCAAAGGCAATGACAGCGATGGCACGCATGAGTTTACTCAGTTGAAAATTGCCTTGCTGTTTTTCGCTTACTTGACGGATGAGGTAGATTTGTAAACCGATAATGACAAGGGCAAGTAACATGTGCACTGTAATGGTCCAAGGAACCAAGTTGGAAGCAACAACGATGGATCCGAACCACGCTTGAATGGCCATCAAAACTAAATTTACGGTGCTAATGACCACAATTTTTCGCTTGCGGTAGCGCATCAAGATCCAAATAAAACTGATCAACATGGCATCGCCAGCCAAAAATCCAACCAAGCGATTGATGTATTCTGTCCACGTTTTTCGTGCGTTGAAATCGTCTTCCCCTTTTTCGAGTGAGGTATCTTTTTCAATTTTTTTGGCGGTACTTTCCATGCCAATGCTGCGCAAAAACTTACAGAACTTCATGATTTTCTTTTCTCGCTTTTCGAAAAATACGTGTTTATAATCTTTCGGAAGTGCGGCTTCATCGGTGGGAGGAATCCATTGACCGAAACACTTTGGCCAATCGGGACAACCCATGCCGCTTCCGGTGATGCGCACGAAACTTCCCGCGATGACAACCAAGTAAATTAAAATGAGTGTGGCCCATTGCAGGCGAACAAATGACAAAGAGAATTTCATATTATAGGGCATTTTTAACGATTTCTTCTACCACCAATGGATCGAGTAGAGTGGAGGTGTCTCCAAGGTTGCTGACATCACCTTCGGCGATTTTCCGTAAAATGCGGCGCATAATTTTCCCGGAGCGCGTTTTTGGTAAACCAGTGACAAATTGAATCTTTTCAGGAATGGCAATTTTTCCAATTTCTGCAGCTACAGTTTCGACGATTTCTGCCCGCGCCAATTGAGAGTCAATCGTAGCATCGTCGAGGATGATGTACGCATAAATCGACTGTCCTTTGATAGGATGTGGATAAGCGACAACAGCCGATTCGATGACTTTTGTATTGGTGTTGATGGCATTTTCAATTTCGGCGGTGCCAAAGCGGTGGCCAGAGACATTGATAACATCGTCCACGCGGCCAATCAATCGGTACATGCCATCGGCATTACGTCGAGCACCGTCACCAGTAAAATAGTAGCCATCGTAATAGGCAAAGTAGGTCAAACGGCAGCGTTCATGGTCGCCGTATGTCGTCCGCAGAATGGAAGGCCAAGGTGCTTTGAAACAGAGGTAGCCTTCGGTATCGCTTTCTTCGATTTCTTTTCCTTCTTGATCCAATAAGACCGGATGAATGCCCGGCAGGGGATATCCCGCAAATGTGGGTTTCATGGGGGATAAATTCCCCAATCCTGAAAGCATAACGCCGCCGGTTTCTGTCTGCCAAAAGGTATCGACAATCGCGCAACGCTCCTTCCCAACATGGACATAATACCAGTTCCATGCTTCCTCATTGATGGGCTCACCTACGCTGCCAAGTACTTTGAGAGAATGCAAGTCGTAGCTCATCACATGTTCTTCTCCATAAGCCATCAGTGAGCGAATCGCTGTAGGCGCCGTCAAAAATTGATTGACACCATATTTATCGATGATTTGCCAAAAACGTCCGGCATCTGGATAGGTTGGAATCCCTTCAAACATCACGGTTGTCGCACCTGTAATCAGCGGGCCGTAAACAATGTAGGAGTGTCCCGTTACCCAGCCAATATCGGCTGTACACCAGTAAATATCATTTTCTTCGTATTGAAATACATTCTGAAAGGAATAGGCCGTGTACACCATGTAACCTCCACAGGTATGCACCACGCCTTTCGGTTTTCCAGTAGATCCTGAGGTGTAGAGGATGAACAGCATGTCTTCGGCATCCATCATCTCTGCTGGACAATCGAGCGATTCACCAGACACGATCTCATGCCACCACAGGTCACGACCTTCTTTCATTTCTGTCGGCCAATTCAAGCAATTGTAGACGATGACATGTTCGATGCTTGAACACAGATCAAGGGCTTCATCCACAATGCGTTTCAATGGAACTTGTTTGGCGCCGCGATTTAGTCCGTCGGATGTAATGATGACTTTTGCTTCTGCATCGTTTACGCGATCAGCAATGGACACCGCGGAGAATCCAGCGAAAATAACCGAGTGGACAGCACCAATGCGTGCACAAGCCAACACAGCAATCATCAGTTCAGGAATCATGGGCAAATAAATGCACACGCGGTCGCCTTTGCCAACACCTTGTTTTTTCAGCGCATTCGAAAATTGACAAACTTTTTCGTACAATTCGCGATAGGTCAGTCGGTTTGTTTCGTCTTTTGGGTCGTTCGGTTCCCAGATCAATGCCGTTTTATTTCCGCGTGTGGCCAAATGACGGTCGAGGGCATTTTCTGTGATGTTGAGTTTTCCCCCAATGAACCATTCGATTTTTGGTTCTGTGAAATTCCATTTAAGTACTTTATCCCATTTTCTTTGCCATTGAAAAGTTTCCGCAATTTCACCCCAAAAGAGTTCTGGCTGTTCAATACTTCGTTTGTACTTCTCTTGATATTCCTCGAAAGTTCTGATTTGTAGGGAATTATTCATCGGATTTCATGTAATCGGTTAAGACAATATAAATGTAGTAATCTTTACTGTTTTAGAATGAATAAAGCAGTTTGGAAAAGCAGGAAAACTTTACACATCTAGCTCGAATCTATTCCTACATTTGTGAAAGCATGAAAATAGCAGTAATCGGTTGTGGCTGGCTCGGACTTCCCTTGGCAAAGCATCTCATGGATTTGGGACATGAGGTACATGGCTCTACAACGCGCGGTTCTCACTTGTCTGTCCTAGCGGACAATGGCATTCAAGGTTTCGTGTACGATGGCACATCACACGCCCATCTTTCCGAAAAGGTGAAAGAATCTGAAATCGCCATCCTCAATTTCCCACCTTCACGTTCTGCAGATTATGCTGCTCAGGTAAGCGATTTGCTTGCTCAATTTTCGCCTGAAACCAAACTCATTTTCACTAGTTCAACAGGCGTTTACCAAGATCTTGAAGGCCCCTGCAATGAATTGGCACCAATTCTTGCGACACATCCCGTTTTTTTAGCGGAAGAAGCTGTGCGGTTTTCTGCTAGAAAGTTTACGATTCTGCGCTTAGCCGGACTCATCTCTGAGGACCGAAACCCTGTGAAATACCTCTCAGGAAAAGAGAATGCCGACGGGCAAAAAGTAGTAAACTTGGTGCATCGCGAAGATGTGATTGCTGCAATTCTCACTGTACTGAAACATGAGGCATGGCAAGAAACATTCAATGTCTGTTATCCAGCGCATCCAACACGCGCTTCCTATTATACCGAGCAAGCTGATAAACGCCAAATGCTGCCTCCGAGCTTCACCTTTTCAGAAGGTAGCGGAAAAGAAATCGATCCGTTTAAAATGGTCCAAAACCTTAAATTCACATACAGGCACTCAATCTGAGCGAGATACTTCATTGATTGCTTAACGTTCCTTGACACATTGCGGCAACATTTAACGTACTTTTACGTCTAAGTAACTGATGCGGTCGTTTCTATTTGTTCTATTGTTCTTGCTTGCCAAACCGGCAATGGCCTCTCACATCGTGGGTGGGGAAATGTATTACGACTATCTGGGGAACAACAATTACCGCTTTGTCATTACCATTTACCGCGATTGTTTTTCAACTGGTGCAGCCTACGATAACCCCTTGTATCTCGGAGTATTTCTGGCAAATAATCAACTACTTCAAACGGTAGAAGTTCCTTTTCCAGGGAGCGTTGTTCTCCCCGTAGTTTTTAATAATCCTTGTGTCATTCCTCCCACAGACATTTGCATTGAAAAAGCTGTGTATACCACCATCATCAACTTGCCACCAACTCCAGGTGGGTATACCGTTTCTTACCAGCGATGTTGCCGAGGGCCAAACATTACCAATTTGAATGCCCCAGATGATACAGGATTAACCTTGACTACACACATTCCTGGAAGCGAAACAGGTATTGCCATCAACAGCAGTCCACGATTCACGAATTATCCGCCTCTGCTTTTGTGCAACAACGATGAACTCATTTTTGACCACTCCGCCACAGACCCTGATGGCGATCAATTGGTATATTCGCTCGTAGCTCCTTTTGCAGGTGCCAATTCAGGATTGCCGGCGCCCAATCCGCCCCCACCACCGGTGTATTTCCCTGTGAGTTGGGCCGGAGGATTTTCAACGGCAAACCCGCTTGGTCCGGGTGCAAGTATCAACATTAACCCAGTAACAGGTTTACTTACAGCAGCTCCTGAAATGATTGGACTTTTCGTCGTTGGTGTGCGTGTGCAAGAATACCGAAATGGGGTACTCGTTGGTGAAACTGTGCGGGATTTCTTGTTTCGTGTGTTCAATTGCAACATTACCATGCAAGCGATTTTACCCATTCAAGAAGATCTTGCAACATTCGTCTCCTATTGTCAAGGACTAACGGTGCAATTTGAGAACAATTCATACGGGGGAACCAACTACGAGTGGGACTTTGGTGTCAATGGCTCAACTACAGATGTAAGCACCAGTTTTACCCCAACATTTACCTATCCCCAACCGGGAATTTACACCGCCATGTTGGTCGTCAATCCAGGATGGTCATGCACGGATACAGCCTACATCGAATTGAACATCAATAACCAACTCAGTATCTCCTACACGAGCGACGATTCCCTCTGTATCCTCAACAACAGTTTCGATTTTGTTGGAACGACGGATGGACCTGCGAATACCACCTTTTTATGGGATTTTGGTCCGAATGCCAGCCTAGCGAATGCGACAACACTCAACGTGAATAATGTTTCATTTACCCAACCCGGGTTTAATGTGGTTACGCTGAGCGCTAATAATGGGTCGTGTGAAAACATCTTTATGGATTCCATTTACATTTTTGATATGCCGATGGCTGCGATTGATTTGCCGGCTAATTATGAATGTCAAGGCTTGTCCATACCCTTTGGCAACAATTCGATAGGGACATCTATTTATCTATGGGATTTCGGGGTCGGTGGAACCAACACAGACGTTAGCACGGCCTTTGAACCGACTTTTACCTTCCCGACAGGAGGCACTTATGACATCACATTAATCGGCAGTTCGAATGGAGCCTGTGTAGATACGACCCAAACATCAATCACAGTATATGAATTGCTCACGGTGGCATTTACAAGCAACGATTCACTTTGCATCACCGACAATCTATTCAATTTCGACGGACAAATGACAGGTCCTTCCATCACACAGTTCGATTGGGACTTCGGGCCCAATTCCAACATTCCCACTGCGACAACTTTGGATGTCAATGGGGTAGTTTTTAACACGAATGGATTTATACCCGTCACCTTAACAGGATCTTTTAACAGTTGCGTGGAGTCGTATACCGACAGTATCTTCATTTTCCAAGAACCGACCATTGATTTCACCGTACTCGACGGACCACGTTGTGCGCCAGCTGAAGTACAGTTCGTTGACCAGTCCCAAGCGGACAGCCCTATCTTTTACTCGTGGAATTTTGGCGATGGAGGTGCATCATCAGCTAGCGATCCGTCCCATGTGTATGTCAATCCAGGCACATACAGCGTTGGTTTAGAGATTTATACCACCTTTGGTTGCATCGATACCTTGTACCTGTTGCAGCAAGATATAGTCACGATTCATCCGTCGCCGGTTTCGAATTTCAAAGTCAACCCAGAAAAAACAGACATCTGTCACCCAGAAGTGACCTTCACTGATTTAAGTCAGGGAGCGACAAGTATTTACTATTTCTTCGACGACAGCAGTCAATTTTCTTTCGAGCCAAATGTCGTGTATGCCTATACCCAAAGTGGATGGATGCACCCCATGCAAGTGGCAACCAATGAATTTGGGTGTAGAGATACCAGCTACCGCAACCTCTACATTGAGCCTTTTGTGATCTATGCGCCCAACACCTTCACACCCGATGGCAATGAGTTCAACAACGAATTCAATCC
>CAMBMC010000035.1 GCA_945868555.1 Chitinophaga pinensis
GGCATCGGCGGTCACATCTGGTCAAGCCACATGTCCAGGTGGTGGCGCACCTTATACCATCACGGTAAATCCAACACCAATTGTAGCAGATCCAAACGATCAAGTGTTGTGTAATGCTGCGCCGAGCACAGCCCTTGCCTTCACAGGAACAGGAACAAGTTACACGTGGACAAACAGCATCCCAGGTATTGGTCTTCAAGCTACAGGTTCAGGAAACATCACGGCCTTTACAGCGACCAACACAGGAACATCGCCTGTTGCAGCCACGGTGGTTGTCACTCCGCAATACCTATTCAATAATGTTACATGTCCTGGGCCAACACAAAACTTCTTGATTACTGTAAACCCAACGCCTACTGTAACTCCTATCGCAGACTTAACCTACTGCAACAATAGCTTAAGCAACGCGGTGAATATTACCGGCACAGGGACAGGATACACCTGGACAAACAGCACCACAAGCATTGGACTCACTGCCAACGGGGTAAACACCGTTCCTGCCTTTACTACCTTCAATGCTGGCGCTTCGCCAGTGAGTGGAACCGTAACGATTACCCCGATCTATGTGAATGGAGGCGTGAGTTGTCCTGGGCCATTGAGTGATTATATTCTCACCGTGAATCCTACGCCTACCGTAGCTGATCCTGTAGATCAAGTCGTCTGTAACAACAGTGCAACACAACAGGTTGTATTTAGCGGAACCGGGACAACATATACGTGGACCAACACCACCATTTCTGTTGGATTGGGCGCAGGAGGTATCGGAAACATCGTTGCCTTCAACGCATTGAATGCCAATACCGTTCCTGTCACCGCGAATATCAATGTGACCGCGCAATATACTGGAGGAAACATTACCTGTGCAGGGCAACAACAAGCCTTTGCCATTACTGTAAATCCTACACCTAGTGCTACAGACCCAGCTGACCAAGTCATTTGTAACACTGCTTCTTCTGCGCAAGTTGTATTGACGGGCACGGGCACCTCCTACACCTGGAGCAACAGCACCCCATCAATTGGATTGGCAGCCAATGGAAATACCACAGTTCCTGTATTTACTGCACAAAACAGCGGATCAACACCTATTACTGGGACAATTACCATCACACCAAGCTACCTCGGTTCAGGAGTTACATGTCAAGGGCCGACACAAAACTTCTTGATTACAATAAATCCAACGCCATCCGCGAACGATCCGCAGGATCTTGTGGTGTGTAACAATGCACAAACACCGGCCATAAACTTTACAGGTACGGGTACATCTTACACCTGGACAAATAGCACCCCTTCGATTGGAATTTCATTCTCAGGAGCAGGAAACATCCCTTCATTTACTGCACTCAACAACTTGACATCGCCTGTCATTGCCACCTTAACCGTCACTCCTGACTTCACCGGTGGTGCCGTAGGATGTACAGGAACAGCCCAAACATTTACCATTACCATTAACCCAACACCTCTTGTCAACGACCTTCCAGACCAAGTGGTTTGTAACGGGGCATCGACAAGTACCTTGTCCTTCACTGGAACAGGAACCGCCTATTCGTGGGTAAATTCAGCGCCATCCATTGGTTTGAGTGCAACGGGAACTGGCAATATCGCGGCCTTTACGAGCATCAACACCACGACAAGCCCCGTAACTGGCATTGTAACAGTGACACCGCAATATGCCAATGCAGGTTTAACGTGTAGCGGAACCACCCAAACAATAGGTCTTACTGTAAATCCGACACCGACCATGAATGATCCGGCTGACTTGGTGGTATGTAATGGAGCAGCGACTACACCTGTAAACTTTGTAGGAACAGGAACATCGTACACTTGGACCAATAGCAATCCGCTCATAGGATTGGCAGCAAGTGGAACAGGAAACATCACATCCTTCAACGCCATCAACACGGGAACAGCACCAATTACATCAACACTTACAGTGACGCCAAATTTTGCAGGTGGAACAGCGAGTTGTCCAGGGGCCCCACAAACATTTACCATTACCATTAACCCAACACCTCTTGCAAACGATCCAGCCGATCAAGTGGTGTGCAACGGAGCTTCAGCGGCAGCAATTAATTTTGGTGGAACAGGAACTTCCTATACGTGGGTGAACAGCACACCTTCAATCGGATTAAGCGCAAATGGAGCAGGAAACATTTCTTCCTTTACAACGACAAATGCCAGTGTCAACCCAGTGATTGCCAGCATAACATTAACTCCACAATATGCCAATGCTGGACTTACTTGTAGTGGTCCAACACAACTCTTTACAATTACGATAAATCCCACACCTGTGGTGCAAGACCCGGTGAATTTAACTGTGTGTAACAACGTCATCACCACCCCGATAGCGTTTACAGGAACAGGAACTTATTATACCTGGACCAACGATTCGCCCATCATCGGACTCGGCGCCAGTGGAACAGGATCCATTCCATCCTTCCTCGCACAAAACAGTTCAAACAGTGCGGCTTTGACAGCTCAACTGACAGTAACAGCTTACTTCGAACAGAACAATGTCACCTGTACAGGAAATACACAGACCTTCACAATCAGCATTAACCCGACACCGATTGTTGCTGACCCTACTGATCAAATCGTGTGTAATGGAACATCTACCGCAGCGATAGTTTTTAACGGAACAGGAACATCCTACACCTGGACGAATACCAATCCGGCGATTGGCGTTGGATCTGGAGCAACAGGAAATATAGCGGCATTCACAGGATTAAATGCTTCAGCGGCTCAGATTTCAGGTCAGTTTGTTGTGACACCTGTCTTTACAAGTGCCAATGGTGTTGCTTGTTTAGGAAATCCTCAAAGCTTTAACATTGCTGTTAATCCTTCGCCAATTGTAACGCCTGTTGCCAACTTTACAATCTGTAATGGAGAAACGATTAACGTTCCATTGAGCGCCAATATCACCTCTAACTTCACTTGGTTTGCCAATACAAATCCAAATGTGACGGGAGATGTCAACTTCCCTCAGCCATCAAGTTTTGTCAATAACACATTGACGAACTTGACAACTGTGATGCAATACGTGACGTACAATGTCAGTCCTGTTTCAGCGCCTCAAGGTTGTTCAGGAAATCCAACCACATTTATCGTGGAAGTCGTTCCAGATGTGGAGGTGACCTCAGACCCTACGATTGAAATCTGCAGCGGAGCAGCGGTCAATATGATCCTAACAGCAAATGTTCCGTCAACCTTTACGTGGATTGCCACAGACAATGCCAATGTTACTGGTGAAACGCTTTTCACACAAGGTGGGAACACCATTAGCGACCTTTTGGTCAACAACACCACTCAAAACCAATTGGTTATTTACAGCATCATTCCAACTGCCGATCCATCCGGTTGTGTGGGTGCAGCGCGCACGATTGCGGTCATTGTTAGGCCCCCACTATCCTTGTTGAATGAAGACACCGTAACCATTTGTAGCGGTGAAAACGTGGCGCTTACCTTAGAGGCCAATGTCGCAGCTGGCTTCAACTGGTTTGCAACAAACAACATTAACATAAACGGGGAAAGCACAACTATCCAAACAACGAATTTCATCAATGACGTTTTGGTGAATACAAGCAATAGTGTTCAGCAGGTCGATTATCAGGCGGTTGCTACATCCACCGTGAACGGCTGTGCAAGTCCAATCTTCGACATTGTGGTCTTCGTCAATCCTTTGCCTATTGTGACCAATGTTCCGGTAGCGATTTGTTCGGGTGACAATGTCAGTGCGCCAATCACAGCAACACTTCCATCTAGCTTTACGTGGCAAGCACAATCGAATGGTGGCGTAACTGGAGAAACAACGAGCATTCAAAACGGTTCCACCATCAATGATGTGTTGGTGAATCCGTCAACGACAGCACAGATTGTCAACTACGATGTCATTGCAACCGCTAATGCATCAGGTTGTAAGGGGCCACTATTTACCATTCCGGTTACTGTAAATCCATTGCCGACGATTGGTTTCAATACAGGTTCTGGTGCCTTGTGTAATTTGACTCCAGTGCCATTCAACAATACGTCCGATGCTGGTTTGGATTTCGCGTGGACCTTTGGGGACGGAAATGGTTCTATCCTCGAAGATCCTGTTCACTCCTATCCAACCATTGGTACATACACGGTTACTTTGGTTGGTACCAATCAAGTTACGGGCTGTATCAATTCCTTCGCGATGGACATTACCTTGTCAGAATCGCCAGATGTTGATTTCGCGGTTTCTGAACCTGAAGGTTGTGTGGTATTCAATACCGTATTTAGCGACCTCATCGCTGCACCAGGAACGACCTTGTTCTGGGATTTTGGAGACGGTGAAACCTCAAACCAACCAGGTTCGGTGGATCACCAATACCCAGATGCGGGTTGTTATGATGTGAGCTTAACCGTCACGAATCAAGCAGGATGTAGCATTACCCTTGTTCAACCAGACATTGTGTGCGCTTATGCCATTCCGGATGCTGACTTCATCGTTTCATCGGACAGCTTACCCATCAGTGATCCAACCATTCAGTTTACGAATCAATCCGTAGATGCATTTACGTATGTGTGGGATTTCGGTGATGGAACGACAAGTACATCAACAAATCCAGTGCATGTGTATCCATCTGAACCTGCAGACTATGTGGTCACACTTTATGCATACAATGAGTTGGGGTGTTACGACAGCATGATTCTTACGATCACGGTTTGGGAAGACTTGCTCGTTTATGTACCGAACAGCTTCACACCAAACAACGACGGCACCAACGATGAATTCCTACCGCAAATGACCTCTGGATTTGATCCGAAGTCCTACGAGCTGCGCATTTTTAACCGTTGGGGAGCAGTCGTCTTCTATTCCAATGATCCACTCGTTGGTTGGGACGGAACTTATCCCGATGCGCTTGAGGGGTTGATTACTGGAAGTTCCGATGGTTATGCCCAAGACGGTGTCTATACCTGGAAGATTCGGTTTACTGGATTACAGAACGAAGATGCCTATGAGTATGTGGGGCACGTTACTTTGCTCAGATAGCAGGAACAGAGCGAGAGCGGAGAAACAGAGCGGAGAGTGAGAATGAGAGCACTTAAAATCCTCTGCTGCGCAAGAACAAGTGTAATGTATTTTGTTTGAATTGTTCGATGGACACAACAAAAGGGCTAAGCAGTGGATCTGCGCGGTAGTAGTCGGTCGTGATGATTTGCGCTTGACTTTTCATGACCGCATTGTATCTGGAATAATCTAAACTTCGTGCTTCGAGTGTTCCCGCGTCTGTCCGCGTGCGCACCATGTACAGGTCTGTAAGGGCTCGGATTTCCTCTTCCCTGCCTTGTGGTTCATTGCGAATGACGAAGGCTGTTTCTGGTTCGCCTGGTTGTCCATAAACAAACATCGGTCGGTCTTCCCCCGTGTTGAGTGCTTTCGTACAGATGCCATTGAAATCTCCGTCTAGCACGATAAACACCTTCCCAAGCAAATCGTTCATCGCGGGCCAATCGATGGTTGAGAGACGCTCCTTGCAGCTTGAAAATGTATCGCGCAGCATCTTTGGTGTAAATAAGATTTCTGGTGCCGCACCAAACACAGAATGGATTTCCATGTCGAGGTCATTGAGCGCTTCGGGAACAAAAGGAATGGACTTGCTGAAGCCCAAGAAGTCTAGGGCTTTTGAGTAATCAGCAGGAGCATCGCGTTTGATTTCGATATTGATAAAAATCGGGGTGTGATTTGGATGCTGTGTGCTCCAGTCACGAATTTCGGTGAGGGCTTGAATGAAAGTGGTGTAATTTGATTCGTAGTCCACATCGGCAATGTGAAGGATTTTAAACCCCGGTTTGAGCAGCAAAGAATCGCGTGATTTTTGTTTCAATCCTCCAACGAAAAAATTGATCCGTCGCTTGGCAAAATGCCCACCCTTTGGGTCATAGTTCACATCCAATTCGAAGCCATTGATGTGGTACGTGTTCAGTTGTTCCGAGAGTAAAGCGTGGCCATAATCCATTTGAATGGGGTCCATGTCTTTGCCGAGTTGCTTTTTGAAGTGGGAAAGGAATTTTAGGATCTTAGGATCTGGCTTTCGCTTGTAGCTGTTGTGCGAGGTGAGAAAACGCACATCGTTGAGTCGGATGGAATCTGGGTACTGCGAAAGGGAAATCAGAGGGAGAAGCAGAACGAGTATGAGGGCGGAAAGTAGAGAGAGAAGTTTTGACATTGGATTTAAGCTTGTAAGGCACGAATGTACAATTTCTTTGCACATTCATTTATAGTGAAAACTCAACTCGCTTGGCGCACGAGTTGAATTACGATGGCGTCGCAGCCACTATTGAGATAGTTTAGGAGCAAGGGATAGCGCTGTACATCGCCTTTGGGGCTCGAAAACAATTGACGCAAATTTTCATCAGACCGCAGCACTTCGCTGGGCACTAACATTCCTCTCACCTTCTTATACACGATTAGTGAGCCTGGAGAAGCAGGGAGAGAAGACACAAAAGCAGAATAGGCAGCTCTTGTGGCAGTTGTGTCAATTTGATTTTCGTATGAAAATCCAGATTTATTCTTTTTGTTTGGTGCGATTTGAACGCGACGTCGAACGATTGAAAATGAACGATCAGAACCTTTAATTGGGACAAGTTTTTGAGACATACTAAGTTAGTTTAAAGATTAGACAATACTTTTTAAGGTCACTTTTTAAGGTAACTTTAAGAATTAAAATAAATCAAACGATTGATGTGTCAGCTGACGAGCACTTTACAATAATATAGTAAATTTTTGGAAGAAAAAAACCTGTTTGGCATATTTTTTTGAATTTAGCTCTTGGATTTTGGCAAAAACTACATAAACGGGGCTTTTTACTCTTACATTTTTAACTTATTATTTTTCGGTATCACCTATACGGAGCTAGCTGCTTTCTTTGTTGCTAAAACAAATCACAGATGAAAGAAATAAAATTGATTTTGGTGGATGTCAATCCACTTATGTGCTCCGCATGGGAAGCAGCATTTACATACTACGAAAATGTAGAAGTCGTGCATGACTATTTTCAAAACATTCCTGCTTACGATTGCATGGTGAGTGCAGCAAATTCTTATGGACAAATGGACGGCGGAATTGACGCGGACATCACTGATTACTTCGGACAGCAACTCATGGATCGCGTTCAAGCACATATTGTTGAACATTATCTCGGAGAACAACCCATCGGATCGAGCTTTATTATTCCTACGCACCACGAAAAGCATCCATTTTTAGCTCACACACCTACGATGCGTATTCCAGACATCATCGCACATACCGACAATGTGTATCACGGAATGCGCGCAACGCTTTTGGCTGTTCATGCGCACAATAAAACAAGTGAACTAAAAATCAGGAGCATTGCATGTCCAGGATTAGGCGCATTAACAGGACAAGTTCCTTTTGAGAAAGTTGCCCGTCAGATGGAACGGGCTTATGCATCCGTGATTGAGCCATTGGCGGATTTGTCCTGGGAGAACATCTATCGCATGCGCAAAAGCATTTGATTCGGAAGAAAATCTAGCATCAAGGCCATCCCTGAACTTAGCGAACAAGGACCTTTTTCACCAAAGTTTGGCCGTTCCAATCTATGCGTAAATAGTACATACCGGAACTAAGGCCCAATCCAGAGATGTGAATCTGGTTTGTTCCATTTATTAAATCCATGGACACTGACTTGAGCAGTTGATTGTTTGCATTTACTAGGCTAAATGTAGCTTCTCCTTTCACAGAGGCATTGAATTCAATAGTAAAATCGCCCACTGTTGGATTTGGATAAATGTTTACCAAATCATCCATCTCCTCGCAACTTGTATGAATTGGGTCGTACACTTTTTGAGCGCCATCATTGTCGATTTGCGTAAGTCGGTAGTATCCTTCGAAGCGAATTGCTGCATCATCTTCATAGGCATAATCAATTTTAGTGGTGCTGTTGCCCGCAGATTGAATTGTTGAAGCCTCTACCCAATCTTGCCCATTTATACTTCGTTCAAGGACAAAAAACGCTGAATTGTGTTCGGATGCCGTTTGCCAAGAAACCAAGGTATGATCATTATTGCAGGCAGCGGAAAATGAAATCAAATCTGTCGGCAAAGGTGTATCAATGTTCACGCGGAAATGTGCAACAGCTGTTTCAAAACTTGCTGAAAGTGTAGTCACATTGTAGGTGCGCAATCCTTTTGTAGCTGAGCTCAAGGTATTTTGATATTGAAGGGCATCCAGCAAAGACTCCACTTGCGTAAGAGTAAGGGTTCCGCCTCCGCTTTTTGTAAAGACCAAAGTACTTGTTTCATTGGCAACAGTTGCTGCAACGACGTACGTGACACCGCCATAAACCACACTTGGAATTGTTTGCCCATTGGTAAATTTTAAGCCTATTGTTCCGCCCGAAGTGGCGCCGCTGATCACAAAATTCTCATTCGTACCATCATAAACCTCAGCGGTCAAAAAAGCGATTTTAAGGTTATCCAAGGTTGAGCCTGTGTAGGTAATGTTTGTTGTTCCTGATGAAAAGTTCTTGCTTGCCGGAGCAATCATCATAACATCATTGTCTAAACCTGCAGTGGCAGTATTTAGGTCCAAGGCTGGCGCTGAATACGACACGGCAGTAGTAAACGTTGATCCAGCAGAAAAGTCCAAGAAGAAATAGGCCGCGCCGCTTCCCTCAGCTCCTACTTTTGTCGTAAACTCGGACATGTAGCCATAGGTCACGCGAACACGATTTTTAACATCCGTGGCAGCTGTTGTATTGGCGGATAATATAGATCTGAATTTTGTTAACCCAAGTGTCGAATTGTAGGCCATAGAAAGGTTTGTTGGACTTCCCAATTCAGATGAAGAAAATCCTCCGAACTCATTGTATTGGTTTGTGCCTGCCGTGCCATTTCCATCGATATCATAGGTGTTAAGTCGGACATTTTGTAGCGTCACTAAAGTACCTGTGTTTGTCGTGTTGTTGTAAGATCCACCCAAAATAAACTGGATTTTAAATACGGCATACCCTCCCCCTGATCCAATTGTAAATTGTGGCGAAAAATAAGTCGCTAGGTTGTTGGTGTATCCTGTGCCTGCGCCAGCTTGATCAAAGGTTGTGAAGGTCACATTCGATATTTCTTGTGTGCGCACAATCGCATCGATTTGTTGTCCACCGATGGTAATGACATTTTGATACAACACAATGTTGTTGACAGCGACACCTGTACCTACCTTATTGGTAACAGTCACGCCTGTGCCACCGAAGTTGATGGCATTGTACGAGACGTCGTATGTCTGTGCAAATACGCCCGGTGCTAGACCCGGCAGAAAGAGCAGTGCCGCGCAAGCGACAATACCTTTTAAAACATTTATCTTTTTCATACCCATTTTTTTAGAAGCAAGTTCCACAGGGGATTTGCATTCATGGAACAAATGTGGGGCGAACGAGAAACAATTGATATGAACAATTGCAGCGAGTAATTCACAATTGCGTAGAAGTACTTAATTGGTGGTGAGAGGATATACAGTGTGAGTTTGAGAGCGAGAGCGAAGATAAGAACGAGAGTGGGGATTGGATTGTTCACTGGGTCTTTGATCATATTTTTAAATCTGTTCGACCCCGATGGGGTCGTGGATGATAACATTACATCTTTTAACAACAATGGTTTGACCCCGACGGGATTTATAGAGCGAGGGTGAGAGCGAGAGCGATGATTGTGTAGCTCTCACATCTTGTCCTTATTCTTCGGGGCTCCAACTCACACTTTTTAAAGACAGTGAAATAACTGCACCGCTTTCGTTCTCTTTTTCGCACTCTATAGTGACCCCATCGGGGTCATATCTCTGTAACACCAGCCTCACCAATGAATCCACGACCCCATCGGGGTCCAACAGAAAAAAACAAAGCGCGTAAAGAGAGAGAGAATAAACAACTCAATGTAATGCATTTTGACTTATTCTTTAATCGATATTGGCGATAAAACAGATGTGAATCAAATTTATCTAGAAACATTAGATTCATGTTCGCTAGAGAGTCACAGAGAAAATAACGATTTCGTGCTGTTTCATTCCGCCCATTCCTTTTGCTGCTATTTTTAACTTTAGCCCATCTTGGGACTGTTCCCAAGGAAGACACCAACAGTTTTGTCAATGCCGATTAAGCTGGTGCACTTTACTCCGCCTTTATTGCTTTGATCGGCAGGTCTTTTTTCCTTCAGCCTTTTACACTTGCAGCTTGACTCAATTCAAACTCTATTTCCTGATCTTCCAAATCTGACATTTTAATAAAGTTCAGTCTTTCGAGAAGATCAATGGCTTTCTGGTTTTCTTTCGTTGTCTTTGCCCAAATGCGCTTGAGTCCTATGGTATTTCGTCCAAAATCAATGGCTAAAGACAATGCAAAAGTCATGTATCCATGTCCGCGGTATTGGGGCAATAAAACGCAGCCCAACTCGCCAGCACCATTATCAAACCCACGGTAATACCCGCAGGTTCCTATAATTTTTTGCGTTAATTTATCTTCAATCCCCCAGTGGATTGAATTGCCTTGCTCGTAGTCCGCATTGATCTTGGTTTGCATTTCCATCGCTTGAGTCCATGTTGTGGCTTGAACACCGTCGTAATATGAAATTTCAAGAAGGTCCTTCAGTTCAGGAGATTGAATTTGTCGCAAGCTAATGTTGTCGTCAGAAATGTCCGGAAATTTGTCGTAAGGCGGCTGTTTCATGTTACTTTTTGGAGTGTTATTCGTGCTTGAAAATAACAATCGATTGTTACTTTCCAATACAAAACTTAGCAAAGATATTCCCCAACAAATCCTCCGTCGAGATATCCCCCGTAATCGTGCCGAGGTCGAACATCGCCTGACGAATGTCCATCGCGATGAAGTCGGCGGTGATCTGCATGTCGAGGTCGGCTTGGGCCTTTTCGAGGGAGCCAATCGTTCGACGCAAGGCATCCACATGACGCACATTGGTTACGATGGTTTCGTCGGCCAAGGAGAAGTCTCCAGCGATTTTTTGGGTGAGGATGTGGCGTAAGTTTTCAATGCACTCTCCCGTAAGTGCACTCAACCAAAGGGCGTCTTTATCGCAAGATTCAGTTGTTTTTTGTGAAATATCGGACTTGTTGCAGAGTTGAAGCACAATTTTGTCGGAATGAATGTTACGCAATTCGCGCACCCATTGGGCTACAGAAATGATGCTGTCTGCGTCGGATCCGTCGCATAGACAGAGTACAATTTTGGCTTGAAGGATCTTCTCTCGGGAACGTTCGATCCCCATCGCTTCGATCTCTTCAGCGCCGTCGCGAATTCCGGCGGTATCGATAAAACGGAACAAGATGCCGTCGATGTTCAAGGTCTCTTCGATGACATCACGGGTAGTGCCGGCAATGTTACTCACTATGGCCCTGTCCTCACCGATGAGCTGGTTCAGGAGGGAACTTTTTCCTGTATTCGGCGCACCAACAATGGCAACTGGAACTCCGTTTTTAATCGCATTCCCCAAGGCAAAGGAAGCTTCCAAACGACGCAAATAGCGCAAAACCTCATCCACGAGAACTTTCAGTTGGGTCCGATCGGCAAATTCGACATCTTCTTCAGCGAAGTCCAACTCGAGTTCGATGAGAGAGGCGAAGTGAATCAGCTTTTCGCGCAACTCTTTCAGTTCGGAGGAAAAAGACCCCCGCATCTGGTTCAAGGCAATGTCGTGTGCATTTTTAGTTTGTGCAGCAATGAGATCGGCAACGGCCTCGGCCTGTGACAAGTCCATCTTGCCATTCATAAAGGCACGCATAGTGAATTCTCCAGGTGTCGCCAAGCGACAACCGCTGTTCAGAAGCGTATCTAGAATTTGCTGTTGAATGTAGGGTGAACCGTGGCAAGCAAGCTCAGCACTTTCTTCCCCAGTAAAACTTTTTCCTTCACGAAAAATGGACACCAAGACCTCATCGATCAATTCGCCTGAAGGTGAGCGAAAGGTTCCGAAATGGATAGTATGGGTTTCCTTTTCTGACAGGTCCTTCGAAAAACAAAGCGACACATTGTGCAGCGCATCTTTCCCCGACACGCGGATCATGGCGATGGCTCCTACCCCACTTCCGGTGGCAATGGCACAAATGGTATCGTTAGAATCTCGCATGAGGCAAAGGTAAAAAAGCTGAGGCAAGAACCCGTATCAATCTTTAAATTCTAGATTTTTTAAACCTCCCCATCTCAAAGGTTATGTTTAAGTTAACATTTTAGATTGAAAATCCTGAGATTGATTCGATTGTTTACATTTGTCTAAAATCAATAAAATGGCTTCTATTCTAAAATTCTTCTTGCCCAAAGACCGTGTATTTTACACCCTTTTTGAAAGCGCTAGTGGCAACCTTGAAAAAATTGCACGTAAACTTGTTATGGTTGTGAATGAACCAGATTACAACAAGCGAGCGGTAATCATCAAAGAAATGGAGGACTTAGAGCACCAAAATGACTTGTTGACGCATACCATATTTCTTGAGTTGGGTAAAAACTTCATTACCCCATTTGACCGCGAAGACATTCATAGCCTTGCCACAGCTCTTGATGATATCGCTGACTACATTTATGCAGCTGGGAAAAAAATCAACTTCTATAAAATAGATCCGACTGTAGATTCAGGCATTCAAAAAACAGCTGACGCGATTGAACAAGCGGTGTTGGCGGTGAATCAAGCCGTGATTGAATTGCGCAACTTGAAGAACACACAAAAAATTGTTGAATGCGTGATCAAAATCAACAGCATCGAAAACAGCGCGGATGATTTGTTCGATCTGAGCATCGAAAAATTGTTTGATTCAGATGTTGACGCGAAAGAATTGATCAAGAAGCGTGAGATTTACCAAGTAATGGAAACGGTTACAGACAAGTGTGAAGACGCGGGAAATGTGATTGAATCTATCGTTGTGAAATACGCTTAAGGCGTTCGAATTAACTCATTTAAAATAAACTCGCATGTTTACTTTATTGGTTGTCGTCATCATCATCGCGCTTCTTTTTGACTTAGTTAACGGTTTCCACGACGCGGCAAATTCCATTGCTACTGTGGTGTCGACAAAAGTACTTACACCGTTTCAAGCGGTCGTTTGGGCGGCCACGTTCAACATCATTGCATTCTGGGTTTTCGACATGAGCGTGGGGAATACCGTTGCGAAAACTGTTGATAGCAGTGCCATAACATTGTGGGTAATTCTCGCGGGGCTTTTGGCGGCCACATTTTGGAACCTTCTCACATGGTGGTTTGGAATTCCATCTTCATCTTCACACACCCTTATCGGTGGATTTGCAGGAGCTGCAGTAGCACATGCAGGCTTTGGGGTCATTGAATTGACGGAAATCTTAAAAGTTGTTGCCTTTATTTTCTTGGCGCCACTTATTGGGGGTGTGATTGCTTTTGTTATTGCACTCGTCACGATTAGCCGCTCATTTTTTTATAAAATGCTTGTAATCCTTTTACTTTCAACGGCTACATTCTATGGGATGCTGTACATGATCGATTACATGGACATGAAGCCGATCATGATGTATATTACTTTGGGAATGATTGGTGTATTCATCCTTGTTTACATTTGGTTTGAAATCAAGTATGGTAAAAAACCTTCTTCTTCAAAAGAATCCATGATGCACAAGCGTCTTCAGTTGCTTTCGTCTGCTGCATTTTCACTCGGTCATGGTGGAGCCGATTCTCAAAAAGTAATGGGAATTATCTGTGCTGCTTTGATGGTTTACGGAAACTACGCGAGAGATGAAAACATTTCTGTGCATAAAGACCTTCAGGTAACTGAAATGATTCAAATCGAATTCAAGAAGGCAGACGGAAAACATGATAAGTTCAAGCCTGAGCTTGAAAATGGAGACAAACT
>CAMBMC010000036.1 GCA_945868555.1 Chitinophaga pinensis
ATTGCTTAAAAAGGCTGGCATCGAAGTAATGCTCGGTGTCTTGCAGCAAGAATGCCGCGAATTGAACCGACGTTTTATCACGTTTCACGAACGTCAACGGCCTTATGTAATCTTAAAATGGGCTCAAACGAAGGATGGTTTCCTAGACCGCATTCGTCACGACGAAGAAGTAGGCATCAACTGGATTACCTCCCCAGAGACAAAGTCCTTGGTGCACAAGTGGCGATCGCAAGAGCAGAGTATCCTCGTTGGACGCCGAACCATTCAAAATGACAATCCCATGTTGACCGTGCGCGAATTCAGCGGATCAAATCCCACACGCATTGTAATTGACAGCCAGCTTCAAAGTGGAGATGAACTCAATATCTTTTCGGAAGATGCTCCTACCATCGTTTTCAACCGCATCAAAAATGAAGTCCGCGGAAACATCGAATGGATTCGGATTCCTGAAACCAATACGAAACATATTCTCGATGAATTGTACAAGCGGAATATTCTTTCTGTTTTTGTAGAAGGCGGAAGCCGCACCTTGCAGTATTTCATCATCGACAACCACTGGGACGAAGCCCGCGTGATCGTTGGAAACACAACATTTGGTGAAGGTGTCAAAGCCCCTGCCATTGGAAAAGTGCCATCGCGCAGTTATTCCTTTTCTACGGATACCGTTCACCATTATTTCCGCAGATGGCCCCTTTGATTCTCTCGATCCTTTGCTCCAGTATCATCTTTGTGCTGTTTAAGTTATTCCCTCGTTTTGGCGTAGATACCTTTCAAGCCATTGTTTTCAATTATTTCACCGCGTTTTTTTGTGGAGTATTGTTCTTCGGTCACGAGTGGAATCCGGAGGCCCTAGAATCTGGCAATTGGCCAATCTTCGTGTTGCTCGCCGCTGCTTTGTTCATCTCTCTTTTCATCTTGATGGGCATTAGCTCCCAAAAGAATGGTGTTGCCATGACTTCCATCGCCGTAAAAATGAGCATGGCCATTTCCTTGATTTTAATGATTGTGCTCTACAATGAGCCCGTCGGATGGTTAAAGCTTACCGGAATCGCACTCGCATTTACAGGGGTTTTTCTTGTTTCCTATACGGGAAAATCAGAATCGGGAACAGCGAAAAATGACGTATGGATGCTAGCGACCTTGTTTATTGGCAGTGGGATCCTCGATTTCTTGCTGAATTATGTCCAAAAGCATCACCTCGAGCACCTCACTCCTTCCCTGTATTCGGCTTTTGGTTTTGGCGGTGCGGGACTCATTGGATTTGCCATTCTCATGACACAAGTAGTGAGAAAACGAGCGACATTAACGCTAAAAAATCTTGTTGCAGGTGTTGCCTTAGGCATACCAAATTACTTTTCGATTTACCTGTTGATGGAATCGTACCGCTCAACTGGATGGAACGACTCAACTGTTTTGGCTGTCATCAATGTTTCCATCGTCCTCATGTCATCCGTGATCGGATTTATTGCCTTCAAAGAAAATGTTACCGTCAAAAAAATAATTGGACTTGCAGCAGCAGTCACAGCCATTGTTGTACTTTATTTCGCAAGTCAATCTTAAGCTCGATTTTATGAAAATTTACCCACTCAACACAGGAGATTTTAAACTCGATGGAGGCGCCATGTTTGGTGTTGTCCCAAAAACCATGTGGTCAAAAACCAATCCTGCAGATGACAACAATATGTGCAACTGGTCCATGCGCTGCCTCTTGATTGAGGATGGGAATCGCTTGATGCTCATTGATGCCGGTATTGGGGACAAGCAATCGGAGAAATTCTTTTCGCACTATTATTTGCACGGATCTGACAGCTTGAGCGGCAACCTCAACAAACTTGGGTTCAGCAAAGACGACATCACAGACATGTTCTTGACGCATTTGCACTTTGACCATTGTGGGGGAGCCATTCAATGGAACAAAGAGCACACAGGATTTGAACCGGTATTCAAGAATGCGAAGTTTTGGAGTACTGAAAATCACTGGCAGTGGGCAACAGAACCAAACGCAAGAGAAAAAGCATCATTCCTAAGTGAAAACATTCTGCCCCTTCAAGAAAGTGGACAATTGAATTTCATTGCACGCACAGAAAATTACACCGAAAATGCCTTTTCCAACATGGATGTGCTTTTCGTAGATGGACACACCGAAAGCATGATGATTCCACACATTCGCTATCAAGGAAAAACGATTGTGTTCATGGCAGATCTATTGCCTAGCGTTGGACACATTCCGCTTCCATTTGTGATGGGTTACGATACCCGGCCACTCATCACGCTAGATGAAAAATCGAAGTTTCTGAATAGAGCGTGTGACAATGAGTTTATCCTGTTCTTAGAGCACGATAGCGTGAATGAATGTTGTACACTCGAGCGCACTGAGAAAGGAATTCGATTGAAAGAAACGATGAAGTTTAGCGAGATTTTCTCTTAGGCTTATCGGAACTTTCGAACAAGGTCGACCAGGCGATTGGAATAACCAGCTTCATTGTCGTACCAGCCAACGACCTTCACCATCGAATGGACCACACTTGTCAGTTGGGCATCGAAGAGACAGCTGTTGGAATTGCCTATGACATCCACCGAAACTATGGGATCTTCCGTATAGTCAAGTATTCCTTTGAGTGAACCCTCAGCCGCGCGTTTCATCGCCGCATTGATGGCTTCGACGCTCGGTGGATTTTTCACCACCATCGTTAAATCCGTAAATGATCCATCAGGTACAGGGACGCGAACGCCACATCCACCAATACATCCTTCCAAATCAGGAAAAATGCGTGTCAAGGCTTTGGCGGCGCCGGTTGTTGTCGGAACGATAGAGGTCGCTGCTGCACGAGCACGGCGCAAATCGCGGTGTGGCGCATCGTGCAAACGCTGATCAGTGGTGTAACTGTGAATGGTCGTAATGTAGGCGCTTTCGATCTCGCAAAGTTCACGCATCACTTTCAGCATAGGCGCTGCATTGTTGGTTGTACACGAGGCGTTTGATATAATGCTTTCCGAAAAATCAATAGAATCTTCATTCACTCCGAGAACAATGGTCTGAACATCCTCTCCTTTCGCTGGTGCTGATATTATTACTCGTTTTGCCCCACCTCTTAGATGTCCTGAGGCCAATTCCTTAGTTAAAAACTGACCGGTAGATTCAATGACTGTTTCAACACCGTATTTTCCCCAAGGAATGTCTGCCGGGTCCGATTCTTGGCAAAAAACAATGCGTTTTCCATTTTCAAAAATAGCCGTATTGCCTTCGATGGAAAATGACAAAATGAAACCACGATGTATGCTATCGTACTTGAGCAAATGCATCAAGGTATGGATATCTGACAAATCATTGACGACAGCGACATTAATGTCCGAAGACAACAAAGCCAAGCGGGTAAAATACCTGCCAATGCGTCCAAAACCATTCACACCGATGTTTATCATTTTGCTAATTTACGGATTCTCCCAAAAAAAACATGGGACATAGAATTCATCTATGCCCCATGCACTATTTTTATAGGTAAGAACTTTAGTACTTCACTTGAACCATACCTTGCTTGATCACATCATTGCCACCTTCGAAGGTTGCTTTAATGATATAGAAGTAGGTTCCTTCTTCCACAAGAGTTCCACCACTTGTTTTACCGTCCCATTTACCCAATGGGTCGTTGTATTCGTAGATTTTATTTCCCCAACGGTTTAGAATCACACAATTGAAGTCTGCGACTCCGTCGAAGGTTACAAAGAATGCTGCATTTCCTGCTAAGGATGAAAGCACAATGATGTTTGGCACTTCGATGTCACAGATTTTCACACCAATTGTGGCTGTATCGGTGTACGTATGACAAATATTCGTTGCCGTCACAATGTACTCGCCCGGTTGGTCGATTACAATGCTTGGACCTGTTGCGCCAGTATTCCAAACAAAGTTGTCTACGGTAAAATTCTCTTGCGCATTCACTGTATAAGAAGTTCCTTGACAAATGATGGTGTCCAACACATCGGTATAGGCATTTGGAGGAAAGGTGACCAATGCCGTCAATGTAATGTTACACAGATTGTCTGTATACGTCATCTGGTAAGTTCCAGGTGTTGATGTGTAGATCAATGGATTATCGACCGTATTCACTGGATTAAAACGAATCGCAGTATCTGAAGCGGACCAAACTCCACCATCAAAAGAGACCGTATTTTCAATTTGATAAATGCCGTAACAACCGATATCATCCGTGAAAATAGATGGTGGAACGATTGTCGTTAGGTTAGCCGAAACCGAATTGTTGCATACATTGTCCGTGAATGTAATGATATAGTTTCCTGAGGTCGACGCAGTGATCAGCGGGTTCAATGCACTCGTCGATGGACTGAAGGATACATTTGGTGAGGATGCCGACCAAACACCGCCTGTTGAGTATACTGATGTTCCAGCCGCCTGATAGCTTAAACTACAAAACAATGTATCGTCAAACATCACAGGATAAGGCGGATAAATGATATCCGAGGTCACTGTTTGGTTGCAGGAGTTGTCTGTGAAACTGACGGTATAGGTCCCTGGACTCGAGGCGACGAAGGTTGGATTATTGGCATTTGCATTTGGCAAGATAGATACTTGCGGATTTGTTGTTGTCCATACTCCACCAGAAACAGAAACGGTACCTGAAGCAGTAAAAGTCAAGTCACAACCAATCGTATCTGGAAAGATTGTTGGCAATGCCAAGGCATAAAGCGTTACTGTAGTATCGTATTCACATCCGAAGTTATCAGTTACGTGGTATATGTAGTCATGTGCACCTGGTGCATTTGGCTGAACCACAATCGCTGTATCGTTTTGTCCAGAAATAATCGTAGGGTCATTTACCCAGTAATCCGAAGAAATAGTATTCTGGTATCCACCCAAACCTGGGAAGAAGGAACCGTCAAAGAACAATCCCCATTCGAAGATATACCCATCATCAATCGTCAAATTGTCTTGAACGAAAATGGTCCAGTTCCCATTGATTGGACATCCTGCCAAACTTACAAATGAGGTGTTCGGCGCGTAGACATCAGATGGATCCATTGAGTTACCTGTGCCATTATTTCCTGCTGCAATGGATACTGGAACTGTATTCGTCCAATTGGCATTCATCGCACCGATGGTGTTAAACACCGAGCTGAAGCAATATTCCCAGCCATCACCAGGACCACCACCTCCACTGTCATCGATAGGGTCACCAATATAGGTTCCACCGCCACTCGATCCACCAGGTAAGAATCCAGGAGAGTAGGAGTTCACCAACTGTACAATTTGTCCTGATGGACATTGCAACCAAATCTCTAAATCACCCGCGTAAGAGTGCTCCATGGTAATGCATACTTGGTTCAAGTCTTGTGCATTCGTTATGGTCGCAGTCGGGGGAAAACCACTCATTGGTATCGTTGTAGAATACTGTATACCAGAACCATCAGGTAAATAGGTTGTTCCTGCGTAGGCTCCACCCAACTGGAAGGTTCCCCCAGGAATATTTACCCCAACTGTATCTGTTGGAGTAACACCACCAATGAGTTCAGTGGTTTGACCCATACACACGGTGTCTTCCAATGGACCAGTTCCAGCAAAGATCGGCAACTGTGAAACCCTAACCTTACACAACATTCGCTCAAACTGAGGGAATTGGTCTGTAATTTTTACATCAACCAAGTATCCTGAACGTGCAGGTGGTGTAAACCAAATCGAGTCATTTGCAGGATAAACACCCCCGTCGGTGACATTCCAATCAAAAAGAACTGTAGAATTCACATTTTGAGAATACCCATAACCCGTAGATTCTAAACTATATGGGAAAATTGGTTTTGCCACAAAGAGGATGCTGTCTCCGAAACATATGTCCACAAATCCTGTATCTATTGGGTTCAATGCATTTGGTCCAACACCATTCACAAAGGCTTCAATGTGCGGATCAAACGGTTGAAACTGATACCCACATTGCACATTTGCTAGCCAACCTGTACCTTCAGCCGTTCCGTTGGAAATGAATACGATAGTCAAACATCCACTTGGGTTGTTCCATGTTGCTTGGTGAGTAAATCCGTTGGGGTCAGATACTGAGTTGTGAACACCTAAAAGAGGCGAAGATGCGTTTGGACCATCATACACATAAACGAAATCAGATCCGTCGACATTCCATGTATACCCAGCGTTAATACCCACTGAAATAGACATCTTCGTTCCTGTCGTCAAATCTGGACAGAAGACAATCGTATCGTTGTAGTTTGGAGGGTAGTTTCCTGCCCCTCCTGGATCTTGGAAGTTTGTTGAGCTTGTTCCGAAAGTATTGCAGTTTGCGGTATTCGTTAGGGGATACCCTGCATCACCCATATTAATCATTTGCGAAAATGCACCTGATCCTGCAAGCATCAAGGCAGAAAAGGAAAGTAGTATTCTAATCTTCATGATTACTGGTTGTTTTGCATTTCATTTGTCAATACCCATTCAGATTTTACCACAAGAACCTTGTCAGTTCCAGTGATGCGCAGGTATTGGTTTGTTTTCTGAATTTCTAGACCCAAAGAGATGAAATCAATGGGTTCATTCGTGTTCATTTCAACTACTCCATTCAGTCCACTTTCTTTTCCTTTAGGAACATCAGCGATGTAGCATGCATGGTCTAAAGCATAATTCAGCAAATTCAATTTTGCTGGATCATTTTGCTTTAAATCAGCAAGTTCAGTTGGGGAATAACGCTTAGAGAGGCGTGCATCAAATTCTTGTGAAAAAGCCAAACTGGAGGCTGACAAGAAGATGGTAAACAGCAGTATTTGTTTCATTATTTTGGAGTTGTGAACTTAAAGACCTCAAATGTTGAAAAATGGTTGCATTTGGGGATAAAGTCCTTATTTAGGCGTCCCGAAAGTAAATAAATAAGCCTAATTTTGCAACAACGAAACAATCCTTTCTAAAAATTCGAATGGAAACAACAGCATTGCAACATATAGCATCTCAAGTGAGAAGAGACATCGTTCGCATGGTAGCGGGCGTAAATTCAGGACATCCGGGAGGATCTTTAGGATGCACGGACTTCCTTACCCTCTTGTATTTTGATCAATTGCATCACGATGCTGAGAACTTTACCATGGACGGTATAGGTCAAGATCTGTTTTTTCTTTCAAACGGACATATCTCGCCAGTTTGGTATAGTGTTTTGGCACGCGCTGGATACTTTCCTGTAAATGAATTGGGGACATTTAGAAAATTGTCAACACGCCTTCAAGGACACCCTTCAACAGATAAAAAACTACCTGGTATCCGAATGGCTTCTGGTTCTCTTGGACAAGGATTGTCGGTTGCCATTGGTGCAGCTCAAGTGAAGCGATTGAACAAAGACAATCACCTTGTTTATTGTTTACACGGGGATGGTGAACTTCAAGAAGGACAAATCTGGGAAGCGGCCATGTATGCCTCAGCACGCAAGGTGGACAATGTCATTGCTACAATTGACTGCAATGGTCGTCAGATTGACGGCGATGTCGACGATGTCATTTCACTGGGAGACCTCCATGCAAAATGGGCGGCCTTCGGTTGGGAAGTCTTGACCATGGACGGTCACAATTTCACTGACATGAAAAATACCTTGGCCAAAGCAAAATCATTGTGTGGTCATGGAAAACCTGTGGTCATTTTGATGAAAACAGAAATGGGTCAAGGCGTCGATTATATGATGGGATCACACAAATGGCATGGCGTAGCTCCAAATCCAGCTCAATTGGAAGATGCTTTGGGACAACTGGAAGAAACACTGGGTGATTATTAATTGAAACGCTTCCTAATCATAGCATTTCTATTCCTATCAGCTCAAGGTTTTGGGCAGGAAAAACTGACGAGAATTCTCTTCATTCTCGATGCTTCGAATAGCATGAATGCCCTTTGGGGTGGCACTGAATCGCGCATTGACGCAGCAAAAGACCTGCTTGCAAAGGCGGTAGACAGTTTGCGTGGCACTGCCAATCTTGAAATTGCCCTGCGTGTTTATGGCCATCAATCTCCAATTACAGCTACCTACCAAGATTGCAACGATACGAAACTTGAGGTTCCTTTTGGACCCAACAATTTCGACAATGTTAAAAATAGAATTCGCACCATAGAAGCGAAAGGCACGACGCCAATCGCCAGATCTCTGGAAGCTGCGGCTGGAGATTTTCCGGATCAGAATTCGAGAAACATCATCATCCTGATAACGGACGGACAAGAAGCCTGTGACAATGACCCCTGCGTCATCGCCAAAAAATTGCACGACAAGGGCGTGAAAGTAACTCCTTTCGTCATCGGTCTAGGACTCGACTTATCTTACTTGGAGAAATTCAACTGTATTGGTGCATATTCAGACGCAGAAACAAAAGACGCTTTTCGAAATGTCTTGAACAATGTAGTTTCAAAAGCACTTTCCAACACCACGGTGCAAATCAACCTCAATGACACCAATAAGCAAGCTAAAGAAACTGAGGTCACGATGTTTCTCTACGAAGCAGGAACAAAGAAACTGAAATACACTTTCGTTCATACCATCAATCGTTTTGGAAATCCAGATACATTGATCATTGACCCTAACATCAAATATGACCTAGTGGTCAACACCATTCCGACAGTAGAAAAAAAGAACATCAGCATCACAAAGAATACACACAATACCATCATTGTAGACGCCCCGCAAGGGTATATTAAAGTTCGCTTTGTAAATGCGACAAAACCTTATCAAATCGATTCCCGCATCATGTTGAAAGGCAATACGAGCACCTTGAATGTTCAAAAAATGAATGTTTCCGATAAGTACATTACCGGGAAATACGATGTTGAAGTATTGACATTGCCACGAACCTATGTCGTTGTTGATGTCACACAAAGCTCCACCTCATATATTGACATTCCCGCTCCTGGCTCCTTAAACTGCAAGTCAATAAACACCATCATTGCGCAAGTGTTTGTTCTTCGAGACGGAGGAATCATCGAATGGGTGTGCAACTTAGATGAAACGTCAAAAAGCACCTTTACTCAACTTCAACCTGGTTCGTACCGTGTGGTTTATCGTCAAAAAAACTTGCATTCATCGACCTATTCAATCCAAAAAGATTTTCGCATAAACTCCAATAAAACAACAACTTTAAACCTTTGATCATGACTGAATTTGAAATTCTCGGCAATAAAGATACCCGCTCAGGGTTTGGTGAAGGACTCGCTGAACTGGGTCGCGCTAACGAGAATGTTGTGGCCTTGTGTGCCGACTTAACTGGATCATTGAAAATGGATGCCTTTCAAAAGGAAAATCCAGAGCGCTTTTTTCAGGTGGGAATCGCTGAAGCAAACATGATTAGTCTAGCAGCCGGAATGACCATTGGAGGAAAAATTCCATTTACAGGTACCTTTGCCAACTTCTCTACAGGTCGTGTGTATGATCAAATTCGACAGTCTGTAGCGTATTCGCGCAAGAATGTTAAAATCTGTGCTTCCCATGCAGGGTTGACACTAGGAGAAGATGGAGCGACGCATCAAATTTTGGAAGATATCGGAATGATGAAGATGCTACCGAATATGACAGTCATTGTTCCCGCAGACCACAACCAAACGAAACAAGCTACGATCGCCATTGCCGCGCACGAAGGTCCTGTTTATCTTCGATTTGGCCGTCCTGTAATGCCGATTTTTGTGAAGCCAGATGCAAAATTCATCATTGGTAAAGCGGATGTGTTGACAGAAGGAACAGATGTGACCATCATTGCCTGTGGACATTTGGTATGGAAGTCTATTGAAGCATTGAAAGCTTTAGAAGAGGCGGGCATTTCAGTAGAATTGATCAACATGCATACAATCAAACCACTCGATATAGACGCAATCATGAAGTCCGTTGGAAAAACGGGTTGTGTGGTGACTGCTGAAGAACACATGCTAAACGGTGGACTTGGAGATTCTGTTGCACAGTTTCTTTCTCGTACAAGCCCAGTACCGCAAGAGTATGTGGCAGTAAATGACACCTTTGGAGAAAGCGGAACACCGATGGAATTGATGACCAAGTATGGCATCGACACACAGGATGTGGTCAACGCAGTGCACAAAGTACTTGCGCGCAAAAACGCATAACTCTAGTTCATCATTCAAGGTTCAGATGTCTCGCGAAGATGATTTCATTCAGTTGCTTGGACAAACCAACCAACACCCCTTTCTCATCGATGTCGATCGAGCAGAAGGAATCTACATCTATGATAAGTCTGGAAAGGCGTATATGGATATGATTTCAGGTGTCGCGGTGAATAATATAGGCCACCGTCATCCTAAGGTGGTGAAAGCCATTCACGAGCAAGTTGATCAGTACCTGCATGTGATGGTGTATGGTGAGTACATTCAAGATGCGCCATTGAATTTAGCAAAACGACTTGTTGCCCTATTGCCTGAAAGCTTGAATGCTGTTTACATGGTGAATTCAGGAACAGAAGCCAATGAGGCCGCATTAAAATTAGCCAAGCGTGTAACAGGACGAACCGAACTTGTTTCCTTTCGCGGATCTTACCACGGAAGTACCCACGGTTCATTGAGTGTGTCTGGAAACGAACTTAAAAAACAAAAATACAGACCCCTCCTTCCCGATGTTCGTTTTTTACGATTCAATGAAATCGAAGACTTAAAATACATTACGAAACGCACGGCCGGAGTAATAATTGAAACAGTGCAAGGAGATGCAGGCGTTCGCATTCCATCAAAAGAATTTTTACTCGCCCTTCGAGAACGATGCACAGAGGTTGGCGCTCAACTTATTTTTGATGAAATCCAATGTGGACTGGGTCGAACAGGACGAAACTTTGCTTTTGAACATTTTGGCGTTGTTCCAGATATCCTAAGCCTTGGAAAAGCCCTTGGAGGAGGAATGCCCGTTGGAGCTTTGGTGTCGTCGCGCGAAAAGTTGTGGGAGTTTACTCACGCTCCCATGCTGGGACATATCACTACTTTCGGAGGTCATCCTGTAATTTGCGCAGCCGCTGATGCTTTTGTTGATGTCTTGACGAGTGAAATTGATTACGCAGAAGTTGAACGCTTGGGTGAGCTATTGGAGGAACTGATCGGGAAAGAAAAGGAAATATTGGCCATTCGCCGCATAGGAATGATGTTCGCCTTTGACATGGAATCGAGCGAGCGCGTTCAGCGCGTGGTTGACCGCTGCCTTGAAAATGGCTTGATTAGTTTTTGGTTCTTATCCCACCCCTATAGCTTCAGACTTTCTCCACCATTAAACATAAGCGAGGAGGAAATTCGTAAAGCCGGAAAAATCATTTGCGAAGCGATCGAATCGACCAAAGAATGAGTACCAATAGGTTTCAAAAGAACTGATTCAACGCTTGCCAAGAGAATTAAATGCTGAACGCACACAGAGATAAGCACCCTATTCTCTTCATCTCGCAATCCCCCTCCTGGCATTGAAAAACCTTAAAAACAGGTCGCAATTGCGTAGAACTACGTAGGTCTAACTCAGCGGATGCGCTGAATTTAACCGACTTACTCCTTCAATATCTTTCATAGCCAGTGGAATGTGTGAACCTTTGTTTCGTCGAAAGGCTTAAAACATTAAAACTTAAAAACGAAACACACAAAAAACACAATTATGAAAACTAAACAAATTTTTATCGCTCTTGGTCTGGTCGCTTTCACCTTTTTGAACTCGGTCTATTCATCAAGTGCCCAAAGTTCAGGCACCAAATTGCCGCTTTCTTTGCAACTCGCAGCAGGAAACCCTTCATGTTATGCCAGTAATGACGGATCGATCGTCGTTGACATCCTAGGTGGATACCCACCATATTGGGTGAATGGGATTGAGATTGGTGGGAGTCAGGTTATCTTTTCCAATCTTTCTGCTGGACCCTACAGCATCTATGTGTCCGACACACTATTGTCAAGTTCTGAAGTGCAGGTGATTCTTATTTCCCCTTTGCAACTTGATGTGCAAGCAGTAGTTTCCAATGTAAGCGTATTTGGCGGAAATAATGGAGCCATTGATTTAACAGTAAACAATCAATCTGTATCGTATTCTTGGATGACCCCAGATGGTTCTGGACTGGTGGAAAATCTTGAGGATCAAAGTGGTTTGAGTGCAGGTACTTATGCCGTGACAATTACACAAGTCGATGGATGTCAAACAATGAAACGTTTTACAGTTGATCAAGCACCGCAGGGCTTTGGTACAGGCGGACCGAATGGAAATCCAAATATCAACGGAGCGAGTGGTTCAAATGGATCAGCTATCTTTTAATACAAACCTATTTCATCTAAAACATTTTAATTTTCTCATCATGAAAACACGAACTATATTATTCGCTGCAGGACTTCTTGCCACAGCATTTCAATCCAGCGCACAAATATCTACAGTAGTCGGATCTACAAAAATCCCACTCAAACTACAAATCACCAAGCAATCGCCCTACTGCCACGGTGATCAAAACGGAACAATCCTCATCGACATCATCGGAGGTCAAGCACCTTACTTTGTGAATGACCAAATGATTAACGGCTCGAGTTTCCAAATGGCAAACCTTTCCGCTGGATCTTACCGCATCGAAGTTGCCGATAATGCCGTATCTAATGCTGCAGCTGATGTTGTCCTTGTGGACCCAGCAGCAGTGCAAGTCTCATCCATTGTCAACAATGTATCGACCTATCATGGAAGCAATGGAAGCATCAACCTCATGGTCAGCGACCCAAGCCTTACCTTTGTTTGGGAAGGAAACAGCAACAACCTGATCATTTCACAAGAAGATCAATCCGGATTAAGTGCAGGGATTTATGGTGTAAATGTCACAAACGATAAAGGTTGCAGTACCTACAAAAAATTTGTACTGACGCAGCCAAATGCACCAGTTGTTACAGGCGTAAGTAATCCGCAAATTGCAGCAGGAACTGGAATACCAGCAGTGAGCAACATCAGTGTTTATCCAAATCCATCATCAGGACATGTGAACTTAAGTGCCGACGCATCTGTTCGCAGTGCCATGATCATGAATGACCTTGGAATTGTACTCAAGCAGCTTGACTTCACGAACGAAGGAAAACTCGCTGGCGTGGATTTGAATCCTGGCGTATACACCCTTGTTTCCATCGATGAACTTGGAAATCGCGCAACGGAGCGCATTGTGATCCGATAAATAGTCATTTTTTTCAGACCAGAATAAATGAGCCGACGGGAATTCCCGTCGGTTTTTTTTTGTTTTGTAATAAATCTAAACGAAATGAATCGCGTACATTTATCGACGCTCAATTCAAAAATATGATAGGTTTCCATCAGCAGATTAAACACATTCTAGTTTTCTTCATTCTGACTTGTGCATTTACAAGCCAAGCTCAAGCTGTGAAGCATGTATCAGGCATTCAATTTAAATTTGAAGAAGAAGAACAGACATTTCCAGAGAATTGGTATTCCGATGAAATCAATGCCCATACTACCCCACTTCCGAACATAGAAAAAAGACGTTCCATTTTCGTGTTATCCAGCGCACTAGACAAGTATCCAAAACACATCATCCAGGACCATTTAATTGAGGTGTATATCTTTGGTGTATTGGAATTCTTTCAAGAAGGGTATGCCGGCACCTATTCCGACCAAAGCTTGTACATGTCCAATAACGGTGTAAATGAAGGATATACAAATGGCTTTATCGAACAGACCTTTCACCATGAGTTCTCGAGTATGCTGTGGTATGCACATCCCGAACTACTTGACACAATCGCATGGAAAAAATTGAATAAACTTGATTACGGTGATGGGGGCATTCAGGCACTGATTGATGACAACGATTCTCAAACATTCGATGCCTATTACAATGAGCGCGGCTTCTTGTTTCAATATGCCTCATCTGAC
>CAMBMC010000037.1 GCA_945868555.1 Chitinophaga pinensis
GGTCTTTTTAACATTTTGGCCAGTTTCATGTCGTTCTGCTTGTCTTCAGGTGTTATGGCGATGTACGTTTTACCCAAAAATCCCGATAGGGTGTTCAATCCCTCTTCGGTAAATACTTTGAAGCGCCAAGGTTGCGTATTTCCGTGTGTTGGCGCCCAAAGTGCATTGTTCAAGATGAGTTCAATCTGCTCTCGATGTACTTTTCTTGTGCTAAATTGTTCAGGGTAAATTGTTCTTCTTGAACGAATTAGCTCAGTTATTTCTGATAGGTTGAATCGCATAATTTTTGTGCTGAATGCCTTAAAATTAACCATTTTCAATGGAACGAATTATCTTTACAGCAAACCATTGCACAATGAAGCTTACTTTCAATGCCCCTTTCACAATTTATTTTTCCATTGTGGCGCTTGCTGTATATCTTCTTTCTGGAAATATCAATGGAGTACATGAGGCCTTTACATTAAAAGGAACATTCCAGCCAGATTCATTGAATTGGTATGTGGGCTTGATTGGATATCCCTTGGCTCATGCAAATTTTCAACATCTACTGGGCAATTTTTCCATTATTCTTCTGCTTGGACCAATTCTGGAAAATAAATATGGTTGGAAACGGCTGCTTATATTTTCCTTGATTACATGTTTATTGACGGCCATTCTTCACATCGCCTTTTGGGATATCGGTTTACTCGGAGCAAGTGGAATTGTATTCATGTTTATTATTCTTTCTTCGCTCATGCACATTAGGGAGAATGAGATCCCGATTACGTTTATCCTTGTCACAGTGTTGTATTTGGGTCAGGAAGTATTGGCTTCATTTCAAAATGACAACATTTCGCATTTCGCGCACATTGCTGGCGGTGTAACGGGAATTTATTTTGGCTATTTCTATAAGAAAGCTTAACGCCGTTCTTCATCCATCTTTTTTGCCTTGCGGATGGAAAAGAAAATGTGATCAATGGTTTCATATTGACCGTTTGGCAGCGGACCAAGAGCAGGAGCTGAAACGACATATCCATAGCCGTCAATCAGAATGTACTGGGGTAAGGATTCAATCTTGTAATTTTTCCAAAACACATTGGATGCATCCACACTGATTTTTGTCCAAGGAATTGTGTTTATGGTTGATTCCATAAGCTTTTCATCATATTCGCCTGTTGGATAAATCGTTAAAAACTGAACATCATCCTTATAGCGTTCGTAAATTTGTAAAAGGGGACCGATTTCGTTGGTGCATTTGGTGCTTTTAGGATCGATAAAATGCAGGTACAAGTGTTTACCTGTGAAGGAAGATAATGTCAGTAAACTGCCGTCAAGTGCGCGCAAAGCAAATTCAGGCGCTTTTCCACCCGTTGTAAGTTCAGTGAGACGTGTCAATATGTTTTTTGCAATGATGGTGTTTCCAGCAAATAAGCAACGCTTCGATAAACTATCTAGAATAGTGATGATATTGGTTTGCGGAAGATCCTTGGCGTAAAATTCTTCAGAAAGCATTTTAATCATAACCATTTCTCGAATGCGCAAGTTGATGAGCGTGTAATCTGTACCTAATGCGCGCATAACGAGTGCAGGACTGCTTTTTAACACCGCAGAATACACCAAGGCATTTGCTTCGCTTGAAAGCCGTGGCATCATCTTATTGTAGAAAGAGTTGATGTAGTCCATATACGCATCATTTTTATACGATACCGGAGCATTTTTTATATAAAAGTCGTGCTTTTCGAAGCGATTCCTTTCGGCGATAAATTGGATGTTGTCTAAAGAGGCAATAGAAAATTTTACATACGTTTTGAAAAAACCACATGTGTCCTTGGCATAAACACGTTCGGCATTTAATTTAAATTCTTCTATTTTCTTGCCAAATTCCAATGGTTTGGCACTTTTCAAATAGTAAATTGTACTCATGTATTCATCCGACCACCGCTGAAATTGAAGGATTTTGTAATTGATGTCTGTGCTGTCCATTCCAAAGAAACTCAGCTCGATGAGATTTCCATTTGGTCGATAGGCCTCATAAGGGTCTTTTTCGGGGACGAAAATGTCGTAGGTCGCATTGGGTTGGATGTACATGAAACTCCTATTTTTAGCCGCTCGAACAATCACTTTTTGAATGTCATCCGTATAGAAACTAATGCTGAAAGTGCTGTCACTGGCGACGGTTGCTGATCCAAGTGGAGTTTCTTTCATGCTGAAGTAATCGTCAATCTGCATGATTGAAATTGTTTGTCCCACATATTTTGGGGCGTAACCACTTATCATTACCATACTTTTTTCAGACGCTTTCAGTTGACTGAATGATGGATGTGCTATCAATAAAATCAAAAGGAGTAAAGCTCTGTGGTTCATCGCGTGTGTTTTTTGTGAGTGCGCTCGCTCATTTACTATGCCAAAGAATTAAACGAGCAGCTCAGCATTGGTTACAAAGTGAGAAATATCCCCATGATTTCGGTAGATCTCTCTGACAATCGTTGCGTTCACTGCAGAGTATGCTTGATCGGTAAGGAAAAATACGCTAGCAATCCCGCTCAACATGCCATTCATATGTGCGATTGACCGCTCATACTCTAAGTCTTTTGAATCGCGCAAGCCACGGATGATATGATTTGCGCCAATTTCTTTCGCGAAATCGACGGTCAGTATCTGATAAGATGCCACACGGACCTTTGGATACTCGGTAAACAAGGATTCGATATGTCGTATGCGCTGGTCGAGTTGAAAACAATACGTTTTGGAGCTATTTACACCAATACCAATAATCACCTCGTCAAAAAGGTCAAGTGCTTGTCGAACAATAGCTTCATGCCCTTTTGTAAAAGGATCAAATGATCCAGGGAAGAGCCCGATTTTTTTCATCATTCCTCTAATTTAAGAAGTCCTTTTGATAAAACTGAAGTAAACATTCCCATAGTTTCGGGTAAATTCATAACCTTGCGTGGTACTCAGATTGGTTTCTTTTCCGTGCTCTACGATTAAAGTCCCATTTTCATTGAGGAGTTCGCGCTCGAGTATTTTTTCAATCAGCTGCACGTATCCATCGTATTTGTAGGGGGGATCTACAAAAATTAAGTCGTAATGTCGTTCGGTGCGTGCAACAAATTGTTGAATATCAGCACGAATGGTTTGCATGTGTTCACCAATACCAAATTCAGCTGCTGTTTTGCGTATAAATGCCACGCAGCGGTCATTCGAATCTACAGCGGTCACATTTCCTGCTTCTCGAGAAAGAAACTCAAAGGAAATATTCCCTGTTCCTGCGCAGAGGTCTAGTATTTCTAGGTCAAACAAGCTCATTTGATGTTCGAGCATGTTGAATAAGCCTTCTTTTGCGTAATCAGTTGTTGGACGAGAAGGAAAGTTTTTCGGTGCTGAAAAACGTCTTGCCTTAAGAATTCCACTAACTATACGCACAATAAAATAGATTTCTGAATGAGTTCGCCCGAATAGGAGATTTCTGTAGCTTGCAATGAAGCAATTTTATTCAAGTTTAAAATAACTTCGTCACAAATGCTATGGTCTATACCAACTCCATTACAGATTTCTATGCGCAATTGTTCTTCCATTAACTCTTTTTGTTGAAGGACGAACAAGGTGTGATAGATGATGTCTTCAGGGGAGTTTTGATCGAATTGCGAATAAAAGAGTAGTTTATTTTCCTTCACTAAAGTCAATAAAAAATAGCCAGGATAAATAAGCACATTGGCTTTTAAGCGAAATGCGTGTTGAGAAAAAATTCCTCTTAACAGATGGGTGCCTTCGTGTTGAATGATTGATCGAGGGAAGTTGAGCACAAAAAAACTCTTTACCCAGCTTGGTAAGTGATATAAATTCACAATTCCATGCTCGGGAATGCGGTTGTAATCGATTGTACCCGAGTCGAAAGGTTTTCCAAAACACAAGCGATACAAGTCATCAGGTGTTGATTCGGAAAAAACATTGGAGGGAATCAGGGTTGATTTCTGTGCGGACCACGACACGAGGTGTTCATCAAAATGGGCCAATTTAAGTCCAGTTTTATCAAAAAAGTCGCGTAATTGTTCTTTTATACGATGTTCTTGTCGGTCCGTAAACTTCTCTTCAACAACTTTTTGCTGGTCGTTTTCTATGAAAATGGTGCGGATACTTTGATCCGATAATTGAATGGATAAAACTTTCACAGAGGCAGATTATTCATCCTCCCAAGATCCCGCAGTCTCGTTGGTAGTAATCTTTCCAAAGAATAAAGACTCTGCTTTCGTTCCTTCAATTTTAGCAAAAGGCATTACACCAGAAACATTGATGGCTGGGAAGTAATCCTCACCAACTTTCACTGAATCTTTCACGTTCAACTTCCACATTTTTTTAGCACCTGTGAAGGGGATGTATGGAAGGGAATCTGCGTCGAATTTACCAAAACCGGCAACTTTGCGACTGTCCGTGTATGACTTGTTTTTGAACTTTGTCTCGATCAATGAAACTTGAATGGTATCGCGTCTAAAACCTTTCAAGTCTTCAGGACAAATCGCAGATTTTGACAGACGGTATGCTTCATTTTCGGACATATTGTTGTCAATCGCTCTATTGTCTTTGTACAAGAAATCACGTTCTACTGTTGTAATCAATCGCGCAGGAATGTTTCCTTCCGCAACAACGTAAGGAACTGTTCCAGTTTTCACGAATTCGACTAACGTTTCCCAATCTTTTGCATACGTTCCGTTTACTTCAGAATAGGCTTTCTGAGCGTAACGAATATCCGTTAAGTTTTGAATGGCTTTTCCACGACAAAGATTGTAGTTTGCTGTGTAAGTTGCTGTATCATCGACACTTTTCCAAGAAAGATACAAGGTCACCATGGCGATAATACCCGCAGCAACTCCAACGATGTACAAAATGTTAGACTTCAAATTTCCCCAACTATAAAGCAAACTCAGAATACTTCCTAGGAACATCAAGACAGCTGAAACCATGAACATACTGTCTTGTTTTTGCTGAACACCAGCAAAAATCAAAAGTATACCCAAAATAAGAAATAAAATCGGAACCGATAATTTCTTCATTAAAAGTGATGCATTGCCAGTACTCATATTGCGTAATTTTTGTTTTAAGCTTCACAAAACTACAATTTTTTAACTATCTACCTTCATGGAATCAGGTTTTTTTTAATCATTAACAATCTTATAAAGAAGAGCGTTTTATCTCTACTTTCGTATAGTGAATGAAAATGGTGAAATGTCGGAATTTAGAAGGCGCATCGGCGCTTTTTTTGGCATGGAACCAACCCCGGATCAGGAGGTTTTATTCGCTCAACTTGAGGCGTTTATGCGCATCAAAGATCCTTATCCATTGTTTGTGCTTCGCGGTTATGCTGGAACAGGCAAAACAAGTGTTCTTGGTGCTTTTGTGAAAACACTGGAGCATTTTAAATTGAAATCAAAACTCTTAGCCCCTACAGGCCGTGCAGCAAAAGTTTTTGCCTCAAAATCACAAAAGGATGCACTTACCATTCACAAGCAGATTTATCGACGAAAGGATGGGGGTGACGATTATTCGAAAATGGAGCTTTCTCCAAACCTTCATAAAAACACGGTATTTATCGTCGATGAGGCTTCCATGATCGGCGATCATTCGTTGCTTTCTGATGGAACCATTGGCGTCCGAGACTTGTTGGATGACCTCTTCGAATACGTTTATGCTGGAGCGGGTTGTCGCTTGATTGTATTGGGCGATGTGGGACAGTTACCACCCGTCGGCAGCGATCAATCCCCCGCATTGGATGCACATTATCTAAAACAAAACTATCCTCGCTTGTCTATCGTGGAGTTTTCATTGACCAAGGTGCTCCGACAAGAACAAGCATCTTCGATTTTAGCAAATGCCACAGTGCTCCGAAGTATTTCTGAGGGCAAACCGAATTTTGAATGCATTCCAGGTGGTGACTTGATTCGCTTGCCAGGGGACGAGCTGCAAGATCAATTGGAACGTTCATACGATGATGCGGGTTCGGAAGAGACCATCATCATCACCCGCTCAAACAAACGGGCCAATTTGTACAACAATCAAATCCGTGCGCGCATATTGTGGTACGAGGAGCAACTTTGTTCAGGAGATTCATTGATGGCGGTAAAGAACAATTATTACTGGGTAGATGAACAGTCGAGTATGGGTTTCATTGCCAACGGTGAAATGATGAAAGTCATTCGCGTTCGCGGCTATGAAACGATGTACGGGTTTGAGTTTGCCAAAATCATCGTTCGGTTTACAGATTTTTCAAACGTGGATGAAATGGAGTTGCTCGTGCTGACCGAAGCACTTCAAACGGAGGGGCCTTCGCTGACAAGATCAAGGATGAAGGAACTCTTTTTTGCTGTGGAACAAGATTACATGCACGAGAAAAATAAAAGAAAACGCTATCAATTGATTCTAAAAGATCCATACTTTAATGCGCTTCAGGTCAAGTATGCCTATGCCGTAACGTGCCATAAGTCGCAGGGTGGACAATGGGCACATGTGTTTATTGATCAAGGATATGTGGATGAGGAGTCCATCAATACCGAATATTACCGTTGGCTTTATACCGCATTAACACGGGCCTCTGAAAAAGCTTTTCTCGTCAATTTTCCAGACGAGTATTTTATCTAAACATCTAAATTAAAGGGGGATTTCACTCAGTTTAAAGGATGTTGGTCCAATGGAAATCCGAACACGTGACCATTCTTTATTGAATCGGTCAATGACGATGCGCGCTTTTTCACGGTCCAAATACGTGCCTGCCAAAACATTTATTTCTTCTTTCATTTTTCGCATGATGTTGGCCGTGCGGTAGGCGCTTAAGAGATCATTTTTCGACAAGCCATAGGCGCTCATTGCCTTCTGCATTTCTGGTGTTACAGACTCAATATTGGAATTTCTTGGATCAGTATAAGAGTTTACTTCCAGCTTTATTTCTCTTTCGAGGAAAACATATACTTCGGACCTGCGCAGGCGAAGCATCTCTGGATCATCGTGCGAGAATTTAGCGGTTTTCTCCTGTTCTTCTTGGGGCTGATTTGCTTTGATAACACGCAAACCATTCCATTCACCAACACCTTGACCTCGGGCAATGATAGAAAATACTCTATTTTTGTCCAGTAGCCCCTCGAAAAACTGCATCAAAGCTACACTGTCTTCTTGGGAAAATAGAGAGCGATGCAAATCCCACTTGTCCGAACCAAACTGATTCAACAGTTCTATTTGTAGGCGTGCATCGTACAAAGGTTCAGCATCCGTCACATTGATATGCAGCATCACTTCATCGGCTTGTTCCGATAAACAGGTTTCTGGAATGGCAATCAAACGCACTTCAAAATCTTCTTCTTGTTGTTTAGGTGGGAAGATGAATTCTTGGGTGTACATGTCAAACGTACTGGAATCAGAGAAAGTGTAAAGTCCTTCATTTTCAGTGTAAGTTGCCCAATTTAGTCCCATCAACTGCTTGAAAGCACTGAGTCGCGATTGGTACCTCTCCATTAACGCAACGGCATCAGCACGCTGCAGCTCGAGTTCGGCAATCTTCTTCTTGTAGGCCTCGAACATGTTGTACAGATAGACGATGTCGTTTTGTGATTTCCCTTTTTGCTTTTTTCCACCATCAACAGTTGTATCTGGAATTTTATCGTCTTTCGTATGGTTCTGTTGTTGTCGTTTTTGTTCCTTCCGTTTTGCTCTTGATGGCTTTTTTTTGGTGCTCATTGGGCGCATTGTCAAATCGGAAAAGTTCTTTTCATTGATTTCAATTTTCAACTCAACTTCGTCTTTTTTCTTTTTATTATAGTCAATCCAATAGTCAAAGCCACGTTTCCCAAAGATCATTTCATGCAGTTTGGCGATGCGGTTAAATTCAAGTTCATTGATTATGCTTTGAAAGGTTGCGCCTTCAGAAAAGGTGGAGTCCGGCGATAAAAAGCGTGTATCTCCGGCCCCAAATAGATGGTACGAGATCCCATTCCGTTCGATAACAACCGTTGTTTGCTTTTTTGAGTTGTAGCCCCAAACATCCAAGTGAACATTTGTTTCTCGGCCATTGCCAATTGTTTTCAAATCTGTTGTTGTAGCCAATAGGGAAATAATCTCTGGGTCTTTTTTAGTCGCTACAGGTTTGAGCTGAAGCTGATATGGAAAAAGTCCAACGGCTTTTGGTAATCCTTTGTTCCATCGTCCTTTTTCGTCTTTTTCTCGTTCTTCCAGCAATCCAGTGGTCGAACTTCCATCTCCCGCGGCGACCAAGACATTCTGAAAATGATCTGCCACACCTCCAAGCAGTCTAAAAATTTCCAATGACCGGTCTTGTACATAGGTATTGATGCACGTATGTATGGCTTCCATCGTAACGAGTTGGTCATTCAAGTTTAGAAATCGAAAGGTAGCAATCATGGCTGTTTTGTCGTCCAAGGACAAACTTGGATTCAAGGCATTGATCAATTTTGGGTGAGGGAAGGCCGCTCCGTCTTCTACTTTTAGCGCAGCAGGCGGAAGATTGGCCACGAGCATTTTTTCAAAGCGCGCATATTTTTCTTGAAATGGCTTGAGCTCATCGTCACTTCCGCGTTTTGCATGCAATAGGCAATTCAATTCCCAAATGGCCATTTTATTGGCGACTTCAGACAATATTCCTTTCGGCGACTTGGCGATTTCTTCTCGGCGAATGATCAATAAATCTGGCTGATTCATGATAATCAGTTCGACGGAATCGTAATTGATGTCTTTATTGGCGAAGCGAATGTCCGGACCCAGGTAGTCAAAATATCGACCGATGTTGGTCTCCAAAATGGGGCTTTTTCGCACAACATGAAAGAGATAGGCGCGCTCTTCGGCCGTCAATCCCTCGTTGACTTGTGCTTGAATGAATAGAGGCAAAAAGAAAAGCAAACGTAAAAAGTGCTTCATAAAATCCTATTTATTGGAATAAGCGTGTTGTTCTACAAATGTAACATGTGAAAATGAAAGGGCATAAAAAAAGGCCACCAATCGATGACCTTTTGAATTTTATCAATTAGGATTAACGAATAGAAAGAGCCAATGGGTGACTTCCTGAAGCGTCGTGTACCAAAACAGTATACATCCCTTTCTCTAGGGCTTCTGTAGAAATTTCAGTTTCATTCATGACCTTTGCTTGCGTAAACACTTTCTTACCGCTTAAATCAATGATTTCAATGCTCGCCTCACCCGTGATTCCCGAGAATCGGATCTTTCCCTCACTTGGATTTGGATACATGGATAAGTTGCTCATTGTGTTGTTTTCCAAACCTACAAAGGCAGTTGGAAGCACTGAGCTCAACACGATGGTTTGTTTGTTCAATGGCGTTGTACCTCCTTGTGCTTGGATGATCACTCTCGTGTACATGAAAACAGGCAAGGAACTGTTGGCAAGGTCATAGTATTCGAATTGGTTGCGCACAAGTTCAATAGGTAAATTGTTTCCTAAAAAATTTACAGTAGCAAAAATTGAGTCTGTAGTTTGGTAACGCAAAACATTACTAATGTTTGTTCCTCCCGGTAAAAGCAATGTTCCTTGTCCATCCACGGAGGTGTAAATGCTCCCTGTACATATTGGATTTTGCGGTTGTCCAGCATAGGTAAATGAAAGTGTCCCGTCAAAGGTATCTGTCAAACTGTTTCCAAGAGCATAGGGATAGTTCATCATTTTTTCATTATTGGTGCTAAAGTCTGCAGTTAGAACGCCTAATGTTGGTTCTTCGTAGACAAACCCTTGAGATGTGCGTTCGCTAGATGTTGAATTGAAGAAATTGGTAATGGCATTCTGAACTTTAAGCCCTTTTGTTGAGCTTGTGAAAATGGTGTTGAACGCAGAAGTTGTTGCATCAATTACCTGCAAATCTCTCGTTTGGCCATAATAACCAAGTAGTTGACTGTAATCCCACGTCGCGCCTGCTCCTGTAACAGAGGCATAACTGGTAACGGATGAATCACAAAAGAACATCAAACTGTTTTGTCCAACATTGGCCTCGTTGGCCTGAGTAAATTGTGCCTTTGCAGAAACACCGAAAATGCACGAAAAGAGTAGAAATGTGTATTTCATAGGTTAAGTTTAATTTTCATCAAACTTACGAAATTTTGTAGGTATTTAGACAAGGGACACAATGACAAATGACAAAGGACAAGAGATAAAGGACAAATGACACTTCTTCGCTCTTTGAGCTTCGAGGATTGAAAGACAAGGGACGAAATTGGAGTTACGAGTTATTAGTTACGAGTTACTAGTTTTTGAATGCTTGAAATTCTTGGCTACGAGTCTGCTGACGCACCTCACATGTCCGCTAAGGCGCAGCCACCATGGACCTAACTCGTAATTCGTAATTTTTTTAAGTCACTAGTCATTCGGGATTCCCACAAGTATCAAATTCCAAATCAGTTCATTCTATCCAGTGACTTTTCTTCGAGGGCCAAACGACTCCGTTTATATCCGTACAAGAAGTAGATCACGAGTCCAACCCCGAACCATACGACGAACCAAAACCAATTGGGAGCGCTCATACCTGTGAGCAAGTACAGGCACGTTGAAAGACCGAGCAGTGGAATAAGTGACCACTTTTTCATAACAGCAAAAACGGCTAAAATTGGAAGGATAATCCAAAAGATGATGGACGAAATTTGAAATGTCAAGTTTTCTTTGGGTTTACTGAAGTCAACTAAATCTTGGAAATAACCAGGAAAAACGAAGTAGGCGACAGCAAAAGCACCAATGACCAATGCGGGAAAGATGATTTGTGAGTCTATGTGGGGTAGGTGAAATTTCCCTGCTATTTTTTCCTTTCTTGGAAGGAGCAATACGCCCCCACAGACCAGTACAAAGGCAAATAACGTTCCGATACTGGTAAAGTCAAGGACAAAGTTTCTTTCTGTAAAAAGAATAGGAACACCTACAACCAATCCCGTAACAATGGTGGCAAAAGAAGGCGTTTTGTGCTTCGGGTGTATTTCTTGAAATTTCTTTGGCAATAGCCCATCGCGGCTCATGGTCATCCAGATACGTGGTTGTCCGAGTTGAAAGACGAGAATTACACTGGTCATCGCGGCAACAGCACAAATGGAGATAAAGAAGCCCATCCAGCCCACATGATGCAGGGAGAATACTTCCGCCAATGGATCACCAACATTCAATGATTTGTAATTGACCATGCCCGTCAGCACGAGTGAAAGCAAGATGTAAATCACCGTGCAAATGACCAATGAATAAATCATGCCCTTCGGTAAATCGCGTTGAGGATCTTTGCTTTCTTCGGCCATGGTAGATACGGCATCAAAACCGATATAGGCAAAAAATACAGAAGCAACTCCGGCCATTACTCCAGAAAATCCGTTTGGCATGAAGGAATGTCCTTCACTGATTTCACTTTTCGGGAACCAATTGGCGGGATCAATGTAAAATGCACCAACCAGTATGACCATCAAGACGACAATAAGTTTGATGAATACCATGACATTCGAAATGTTTCTACTTTCTTTTACTCCGACATACACCAACCATGTAATCAAAAAGTTAATGAGTAGGGCAGGGAAGTCGAAGATCAGGCGCAAGGAGCCGACCATTGGCGCATTTTTCCATGCGGCTTTGGCCTCTGCTGAATCTGCAAAAGTTTTCTTAGCCTCAGCGTATGAGATTGTCATCCAATCGGGCATGTGAAGGTGGAAATTTTCTAGCAAATTGGTGAAATAGTCCGACCATGAAAAGGCAACATAAATGTTTCCAATGGAGTACTCGAGAAGTAAGGCCCAACCAATTACCCAAGCAATCATTTCTCCAAATGAAGCATACGCATAGGTATAGGCACTACCACTCACAGGGATGCGGCTAGCGAATTCGCTATAGCACAAGGCAGTAAATCCGCAGGCTATCCCGCAAATGATAAACAAAACAACCACTCCAGGCCCCCCTGATGCACATGCCGTACCCATTGAACTGAAACTCCCCGCACCAATGATGGCAGCAATCCCCATAAAGGTAAGATCCCATTTCCCGAGTACCTTGTTAAGTCCAAGGGAATGTCCTTGGTCGTTTGCAGCATCCTGAGTAATTCGTTCGATGCTTTTTCTGCGGAAAATTGACATAAGCAGTATTAAGTGTCCTCCAAAGATAAACATGTAGGCTTGAAAAGAAAGAAATAAGTAAAAACTGTTGTTGTTAATTCGGTTTGACAACGGACAATCATTTTCTTACCTTTGCATCCGTAAAATCCGAATCCAATGTTTGAAAATCTAACGGACAAATTTGAACGCGCGTTCAAGGTATTAAAAGGGCAGGGGCAGATCACTGAGATCAATGTTGCCGAAACACTGAAGGAGGTGCGTCGTGCATTGCTTGATGCCGATGTCAATTTTAAAACAGCGAAAGATTTTACCACAACGGTCAAAGAAAAAGCCCTAGGTCGAAATGTGCTTACCGCAGTTTCTCCAGGCCAGTTGATGATTAAAATTTGTCATGAGGAGCTCGTCGAGCTCATGGGTGGAAATGAGGCCGAAATCAATGTGAAAGGGAACCCAGGAATCGTTTTGATGTCTGGACTTCAGGGTTCGGGTAAAACGACGTTTTCGGGTAAACTTGGTAACTATCTTAAAACAAAAAAGGGAAAAAATGTCTTGCTCGTAGCCTGTGATGTGTATCGTCCAGCGGCGATTGATCAGTTGCATGTGCTTGGTGAACAACTCGGAATAGAGGTTTTTTCAAACAAAGAAGAAAAAGATCCAGTGCGGATTGCCCAAGCTGCGGTTCAGCACGCACGCAGCAAAGGATTCAACGTTGTGATTGTCGATACGGCGGGTCGTTTGGCGATTGATGAACAAATGATGGATGAAATTGTGCGTGTAAAACAAGCAATTCAGCCTACGGAAACCTTGTTTGTAGTCGATGCTATGACGGGTCAAGATGCCGTGAATACAGCAAAAGCCTTCAACGATCGAATCAATTTTGACGGAGTTGTTCTCACAAAATTGGATGGGGATACCCGAGGTGGTGCAGCGATTTCGATCAAAGCAATCGTTGAAAAACCAATCAAGTTTGTCGGTACAGGTGAGAAGATGGATGCGCTCGATGTGTTCTATCCGAAACGAATGGCGGACAGAATCCTCGGTATGGGGGATGTTGTATCATTGGTCGAACGCGCTCAAGAACAATTTGATGAGGAGGAAGCGAAAAAATTGCAACGCCGCATTCAAAAAGACCAGTTCGACTTCAATGATTTCCTCGGTCAGCTGCAGCAAATCAAGAAAATGGGGAATGTCAAAGACCTTATGGGAATGATTCCAGGAATGGGGAAAGCGATGAAGGATGTTGATATTGAAGACGATGCATTCAAACACATTGAAGCCATTATCTTATCCATGACCCCAAAAGAGCGTTCAAATCCAGGACTCATCAACGGACAGCGAAAAAACCGCTTGGCAGCAGGCAGCGGAACAACGATTCAAGAAGTGAATAAGCTCATGAAACAGTTTGAAGACACGAAGAAAATGATGAAGCTCATGAGTAATCCGAAAAACATGATGAGCAT
>CAMBMC010000038.1 GCA_945868555.1 Chitinophaga pinensis
CCATCATTGGAGTTTACTTTAACCCCTGCGGCTTTCCCCATAATCAATTGTTCTGGTGTCGATACCGATCCTTGAACGAAATTCTTGTCGGTCAATACAGAAGCAGAACCTGTCATGTCGGTGGTGCGCGTTGTTCCGTAGCCAATCACGACCATTTCATCAATTTCTTGAATTGCAGAAACGAGCACAGCATCCGAAATTAATGTTTGACCTGCAGTCAAGGTAATTGATCGCGTAATTGTGTTGAAACCTGTTGATCTGAAAATCAAGTTGTAGGTTCCAGCAGGAACATTGTTGATGGTGTAGAACCCTTTGTCGTTGGTCAATGCCCCTCTAGATTGTCCCTCGAGAATGACTGATGCATTGTACATGGGTTCATTCAAAGAGTCTGTTACGGTACCTTTGATCGTCGCTCCTTGAGCAAGTGCTTCAGTGCTTGTCATTGCGACAAAAGCCAACGAAAGCGCGGTAAGTACTGATTTTAGCATAGTTTAAATTTAGTAGAACAAGTTCAAATGTAATAAAAAAAATATGTAAATGTCAAAATGACACTATGAAAGTGTTACCATAAGATGTTCACGCGATTTTTCTTCCCATTTCCAATATCTTGAATGCGCACCTCATGCATGGCTTCATTGTATGAAAAGCGCACATTTTTCGTGTTTACTTTCACGGATTTAGGCTTATTTGGCACATTTCGCACGAGCAATTCATCGGCAATCGCACCCTTTATTGGTTTTTCAGTAACATAAATGTCGAAGACAGAACGACCACCCAATTGTTTGTAATGCATATGGATGAGGCTATAGTTTCCGTTCTCTAAGGCTTGCGCATCTAAGCCATTGTCGGTGTAGCAGATCCCATTTGCCTCTGGAATATTTGGATCCAGATAAAAGAGAATATCAATGTTCTCTGTTTTGAATTCTGAGGTATGCTGCATTCCTGGGCAAAGTGTAACGAAAGTGCCACTTTTCACATACGTTGGGATGTGATCCATGGTCGTGCGAATTTGTTGCTTGGCAATTCCTTCTGTTCCGTTTACACGAATGTATCCCGATGAATAAAAATCAAACCATGTCGTGTTTGTTGGAAAGGTGACAGTCACTTGACTCGCTTTTGGATCGGTCACAGGCGTCACCAAAAATGCATCACCCCATAAATACGTGGAAGAGGTGCTGTAAGAAGCGGTGTCGCTTGGTGTCATGTAAAATAGCGGACGCATTAGCGGAGTTCCTTTGGTGCTGTTGATGTAAGCCAAGGTGTAATTGTAGGGCAATAAATCATAGCGCAACTGTACGGCTTTTTTCGCCAGGGCTTTTGTTTCGGCATCTTTAAAGACTGGTTCACTCGCCACTTCTTCTTGCGCGTGCGGTCTGAAAATGGGTTGGAAAACACCGTACTGCAACCAACGCACATACAATTCAGGATCGTCATTTGCTCCGCCGAATCCACCCAAATCAGAGTGCATGTATCCGATACCCTGAAGTCCCATTTGAAGTGAAATTTCTGTTTGCGGACGCAATCCTCCCCATGTTCTGTTTACATCGCCCGACCATGGAATCATACCATAGCGTTGAGATCCAGCTGCACCAGCACGCATTAAAATGAAGGGCCGGACGGAAGGGTACTTGCCAAAATAGCCATGGTGAATTAATCCTGCCCAATCGTGGCCATAAATGTTGTGTACCCAGTCGGCAGGACCGTTGGCATGTCTTAAATCACGAGGATGTACTTCTGGTTCTCCAAGATCTCCCCAGAAACCACTTACACCTCGTTCAATCAGTCCAGAATAAATGTTCCAAAACCAACGTTTTCCTGCATCGCTGTATACATCAATCAAGCCCGTATTTCCAAAATAGAAGTTGTAGGTAAATGGTTTTCCGAGACTGTCTTTACACAGGATATCTGCGTCAACAGCCTCTTTCCAGCGGTCGGATGTGGTGAGCACAAAAGGTTCGGTGATGAGTACGGTATGTATATTTTTGGCATTGAGGTCCTGAATCATTTTGTCTGGCGCAGGGAAGGAGTCGGTATCGAAGGCCAGATTCCCCATGGTACCTTGAATTGTTTTTCCAAACCAATAAAGATCTAGGATCACTGCATCAAGTGGAATGCTGTCCTTGAAAAATTGGTCAACAGTCGATTCTACTTCTTGTTGGGAGTGATAGCCAAAGCGACTAGCGAAATTTCCAAAAGCCCAACGTGGAGGTAAGGGTTGATGACCCGTTAGTTGTGTATAGTTTTCAATCAAGTTTTCCCATGAATTTCCAGCAATAACTTGATAGACCATTCTTCCAGCGACCGTTTCATAGACGATGCTGTTGTTCTTTTCGGAATCTAGGTCCAAGTAGCCGATTGGTGCATTATCAAAATGTAGCATGAAGCGTTTAGAACTGACCACAATCGGCATCGTATAGTTCATTAAAACCGAACGTTCTTCATACCCGTAATGTGCTCGATTGTACAATTCCAGGCGATTTCCGCGTCGGTTCATGCCCAAGGCACGCGCTCCTCCACCAAACAAGGCTTCGTCTTTTGTGATGCTAAAGGACAGCGATTTGTTCCCATTGGCCATTTTTTGATAGCCATTTTTTTCGGCAACCAACAGTTCACCATTTTGCCAATACCACACATTGAAGGGTTCTTTTTGGATGTCAACAATGATGCTACTCGAACCGCTACGAATGACCAAGGCTCCAGGTTGATCCGTAGATTCAATTTTATCACTCGTTTTCTCTGCAATTACAGCGTGAGACTCATTATTTATCGTTTCGCCATTGGGTACGAAGGCCGTTTGAACGACATCTGGACTGAAATAGGAGAAGTAATAGCTGCCGTCTGAAACCTTTACAACGATCGTATTCCCCTCCTTTTTCATGGAGACATAGCTGCGCGATTGGCCTTGACTAAATACTGTTGTTCCGAAAAGGAAAATTCCAAATAGAGTTAAAAATCGTTTCATCGCAATTCGATTACATAAGAAGTTTTAGCCTTTAACGTCCAATTGGAAGCGTTCAGGTCAAAGGTCTCGCTGGAAAGAATATCTGTTCCGCTGGTAAGTCCAAGAAATCCTTCGCTGAAGCGCGATGGGTTCATGTTTTGTTCTAATGCGCTGTTGTTTATGATAACCATTACTGCCTTGTTGTCAAGAATACGAAAATACACATAGACATTGTTTTCTGGAATAAAGTGAATCATTTTTCCAGTGTGAATGACCGCGTTGTTTTTTCTCCAATTGAGCAGTTTTTTTGTGAAAGCATGATAGGCTTCTTGTTCTGCAGTTCGCCCAGCCACCTTTCGATCGAAACCAGTTGTCTCTTTGTTGTCTTCAGCTACAAATGCAGTGACATTATCAGCAGGCCATCCACCGGGGAAGTCTTGACGAATGTCGGCATCACCCACTTCTTTCTTTCCCGCCATGCCGATTTCAGAACCGTAGTAAATTTGCGGAATCCCGCGACAGGTGGAAATCAGCGTAAGGACAAGTTTGTAATCGCTGAGACTTGGAAAGATTTCATTGAAGCGCTGGGTATCGTGATTCTCAAAGAACACCAATAAATTCTGCGGGTCTTTATAGAGGAAGTCGTTTGAGAAATTGTCAAAAAACCGAACAACTCCTTTGTCCCATCCTTGTTCATTTTCTTTGAACGCTCCTAGAATCGCATCGTGCAAGGTGAAATCCATTACAGAAGGCAGGTTTGTGTTGTAATCCTGAATGGCCGCAATTGGACTATCTTTCTGCCAATAGGAAATCTGCGCTTGATCGTGCAGCCAGATTTCGCCTACCATGTTCAAGTTTGGATATTCGTTCATGATTTGTTTGGTCCATTCGGCAATGGCTTCTTTGTCGTTGAAGGAATAGGTGTCGATACGAATTCCATCCAAGTCGGCATATTCAATCCACCAAATGGTATTTTGAATGAGGTAATTTAAGACTAAGGGGTTTCGCTGATTTAAATCGGGCATGGAACGTACGAACCACCCGTCCTCGCAGTAATAGGTGTCGCGCGCTGAACGGTGGTTGTCCATGTGTGTAGACGTGCGGTAATTGGTTTGTCCGTATCCTGGAAATTGGTGTATCCATTCGTAGGTCGGCAAATCATTCATCATCCAATGAGCCGCGCCCCAGTGATTGGGAACCACATCCATGATCATTTTTAAGCCATTTTGGTGACATTTCGACACGAGCGAACAGAATTCTTCATTTGCTCCATAGCGCGGATCGACACGGTACAAGTCGCTTTGACCATAGGTATGGTAACTGTATTCGGCGTCGTTGTCTTCCAACAATGGAGTACTCCAAATGGCAGTTGCACCAAGTTCCTTAATGTAATTCAAATGGTCTGCTATGCCTTGAAGATCTCCTCCATGACGTCCTCCTGGTAAACTTCTGTCGGCTTTTTCTTTGGTGCTGGCATCGCTGTCGTTGGACAAATTTCCATTGGCGAAACGGTCGGGCATGAGCAAATAAATGACGTCTGAACTATTGAAACCCATTCGGGCCGCTGAGTTTTCTCGCCTTTGTTTTAGCATATAGCTTATGGTATGAACGCGTTTTTTCCCTCTGCTGAAATGAATGTCATAGTTGCCTGCATCCTTTCCTTGAGTTTCAATTTTAATGAATACGTAGTTTGGATTTTCCGTCCGCGTAACCCCCAAGATGAGCAATTGGTCGGAGCTTGGAATAAGTTCACTGATTCCTGTTCCGTGAACCATAATTTCTACTTGGTGATGTGCCATTCCCGCCCACCAAAATGCAGGTTCAACTCGGTCAATGGGCGCATCTTTGGCGTGTGCTATTGATGACCCAATGACTAGAAAAAGGAATAGAATGAAATTTTTCATTGTTTACTGAATTGGAAAATAAGTGCGGGTTTGGCCATTGGCATCTTGAAGAAGTAAGAGCTGACCTCTGGTATCTAAGGGAACTTCTTGTCCCATCAGATTAAAAGCTTTGACAGGAATAAATTGATTAGGTTCAAGGTCATCGATTGCCAGAGGACAAGGGTTTTGCAAGCCTTGATAAGTGGTTTGATTATTCGCTGATGCACTGCGGTTTACAATAAACGAATAGATGGATGAGGTAACATGAGCACCGGCTGCTTGTGTGATGGCGTCAAGAAAAACCTGATCGGTAAATCCATAATCAAGGGCTTTGTATGTGTCTTCCAAGGCGGCAGTCTCAATCAATGTCTGTTTTTCAGTAAGTAGTGTGTTTAAATTTGGAGTAGTGTAAAACGTAGCTACGGCCTGATCCATATAATAGGTGTATAAATCTTTAAAGTAAGGCACATTCATCAGTCGGGTATAAAGCGGTCGAGGTTGATTGCTTTGCGACCATTGGTAGATGTTTCGTGTCGCCCAATTGATTCCCATCCAATCGATTCCGAAGGTATTGTCCATGTCATACTCGATAAAGACGAATCTTCCATCTGAAGGACGTTGGTAAAGGTAAAAGTTGTTTTTGTTGTAGGAATGTCCGTCCCAATGCCCCGCTAGCACTTCGATTACCAAGGTGCGGAGGTAAAGGTCAACATCTAATATTTGCTGAATGACGCATGGAAAATCTGCATCACTGCAGGTATTCAAGGTATTCAAAAAGGCAATCAATCCGCTGTAGTCATTTGTGCCTTTATTGGTTTTTAATTCGTAATACGGAACATAAGCAGCTTGTCCAGTTCCGAGATAGGTCAGATCTGCCCCCCAATTGGCTTTGTACAAGTTGCCATTGTCGTCACTCGGAAACCTTAAGTCAAGAAAATTTTCATCGATGTGCTCTGCATTGTAATAAAGGCCTTTGTATTCATTGTTGACGTAAAGGCGAACATAACTGTTTCGCAATGAAATCACATTTTGATTTCGGAGCAGTGATGCAGAAAGAAATGACCGCAAGATGGATGGATCGTTGTGTTCACCATTCAAATTGAGTTTCTCAAGTCCAAGCCATTTCTGCCCAGGAACATTCGCGTTCATTGACACTTTGAAGGACTTTTTTGCTGCAAATCGGGAAGTGTTCCCACGCAGACGAAAACCGACGTTATCCATTGAATCGACCAACACGGAACTCACATACTTGAATTTGGCTGGATATTCATGGTTGGATTCAAGACTGTCTGGGTGGAGCATCAATGCTAGATCAGCTGGGTTAACTTCAATAAAAATGGATGCTACCTCGTTCTGAATAAATGCATTGTTGTCCGCTGGATGCACTTGGGCAACCGCAGAACCAGATGTGAAGATCACAACCAGAAGGACAACTATAAGCTTTATTGATTTCAGCACAGCGAGTTTTCTTAACGTCAAATATACACTAACCAATTTAAATTATGTGGCACATTGGTGAATACATTTGATTGTATCACTAACTTTGTTTTTATGCTTCGTTTTATTTTCTTTTTACTGATTGTCGCTTGTTCCACACCTGAAAAAGACCAGCCTGAAGAAGACCAGCCTTTGGTCTGCAGTCCGTATGAAATTTACATCGATGATTCCATTGCGATGGCCTGTTATTCTGGACCAGAGTTTTTAAACGGCGAAGACATTGGTCATCAACTTTCCAATTATGTGGCCGATAGTGTTGGAAAGTACTTAAAATGGTCCTTCGAGAAAAGTGACTACAAGCGTGTATTATTGGACAGTATCGCTGTTGATTTAACCGTAATTTCAGGAGATACGGTGACCTATACCATTCAGATTCCCTTCGAAAAGACCAACCGTTGCAACGCCACTACCTGCATCGATCACCGAGGCAGTTGGGTAGATAACCGTCGAATTGCGGATGCGCACCACAAGGAGTTTATTCAGAAGTTGAAGAAGGCTGGATATCTGCGCATTGAATCGAATCTTTTTACGGCAGGATTGCTCTACGAATATTGGGTTATTTTTACCCGTGAAGCGGACGCGAGGGATTGTGAGTAATGACCAATTACCAATTCAATGACTAATGACTAATTACTAATTAATTTTAGTCGTAACTCCGTAACTAATAACTCGTAACCATTGTTGTCCGACTAAAACCACCATTATATTTTATCTAAATTGCACAGTGTACTTTTGGTCATTTTGAATTATGTTCAGGTTTTGTTCGCTCTCCTCCGCTCTCCGCTGCGGAAAAGCCGCTGGGGCGGAATATCAAAAGCGAATTTTAGTGAACTTCTCTAGTATTGATACCTGCGTTATAGTTTAGGAAGCATGTATAAACCACCCCTTGCCCCTCCACGAGGGGATTTTTATTTTTTTCTTGCTCAGTGTCAACTCATCAAACATCCATAATTCATCATTCGTAATTCGTCATTAGTAACTCCGTAACTCGTAACTCATTCTATCTCACAATCGTCACATGTCCGTACCGAACCAACTTATCGTCTGTATTTTTCGGTTTGAACTCCATTTTCCATGAGTAGGTGCCATCTTGTACATACGTTCCACCGTAAGTTCCATCCCAACCAATTTCAGCGTTGTGCGTTTCAAATATTAATTCACCCCATCGGTTAAAGATGTACATACTGAAATTGTATGGATCAAATCCAGAGGTAAACACGGGTTCAAATGTCTGGTTGAACATATCTCCATCTGGAGTAAATGAATTGGGTACATATAAAATGATGTCTTCCGAATATTCTACGAAGCCACTTGTTGTATCAGAACAGCCAAGCAGAGAGTATGCAATCAATGTGACTTCTTGGTTGGAAGATTCACCAGAGAAATTGAATGTGGGATCGACCTGAGTGGAATTGCCAAGATTTTGTCCGAATGACCATGCATAAGTGACAGCTCCTGTGGAACCATTCTGGAAATTCACCTCAGGGTCATTGGCAGAAAAATTCATTGGATTTGAGGTAAACGAAGCAATAGGTAAATCTTCAACACAGATCATGTCAAGTATTGTTTGAGTACCTATACAGCCGTCATTGCTGGTTACTGAGAGAGTAACATCACTGCAACCACCGGCATTAAATACTGTACCAACTGGCCCGCATCCTGAAAGTGTGGTACCATTGGAAATGGTCCAGTTACAATCCACACCAATAGTTCCAGTATTAACAAACGTAACGTCCAAAGGCACGCATCCTTCAGTGACATTTGACGCAAAACTTACGAGGGGTGTTGGCGAAACTGTCACTGTAAGTTGATCTGTGGATTCACAGCCATTTGCATTTGTCCCAGTCACCGTATATGTGCCTGTATTCGCCGGAGTGAAAGGCACTCCATTGAGAACTCCGTTATTCCATGTATAATTTGTTGCGCCACTTCCAGATATAGTTATAGGGAGGCCTTCACACACGACTACATCAGGACCAGCATTTACAATTGGATCGGGATTTACGGCAACAATTACTTGGTCGGTATTTACGCATCCATTGACATCTGTTCCAGTGACAGTGTAGCTTGCTGTGGCGCCTGGGGAGAATGGTGTTCCATCAATTACAGCGTTTGACCAGTTGTAAACAGTTCCTCCAGTTGCGGTGAGTGTTGCAAGATCACCAAAACAAATGCCCTGATCGATTCCTGCGTTAATGGCAGGGAGTGAATTTGATGTTACTAGTGCTTGGTCTGTGTTGATACACCCGTTGGCATCGGTTCCTGAAACGGTATAGGTTGTTGCTCCCGATGGCGGAGTAAATGCAGTTCCATTCGTCACAAGCGGCACCCAGTTGTATGTCACTGCCCCTGTAGCAGTTAACGTTACTGTTGCACCTTCACAAATGGTTTTATCAGTTCCCGCATTGACTAGTGGCAATGGATTCACCGTCACAAGTACCTGATCAGTATTTTGACACCCGTTCGCATCGGTTCCTGTTACGGTGTAGGTTGTTGTCGCTGCAGGAATAAAGGCTACACCATTCACAACCCCATTGTTCCAGGTATATGTGGTTGCTCCGCTTCCGGATAAGGTTACGCTTGCTCCAGCACACACCACAACGTCTGTTCCAGCACCAACACTAGGCAATGGATTTACTGTGACAAGCATTTGATCGGTACTTTGACATCCATTAGCGTCAGTTCCAGTAACGGTGTATGTCGCTGTTGCAGCAGGCGAAAATGCAACAGCATTGGTCGCGCCATTGTTCCAAGTATAGGTAGTTGCTCCTGCACCTGAAAGGGTAACTTGGGCACCAATGCAAATGGTTTGGTCAGCACCAGCATTCACTGCAGGTAAGGCATTCACAGTCACTACCACTTGATCTGTATTGATACAGCCATTGGCATCTGTTCCTGTTACGGTATATGTAGCTGTTGCGGTAGGTGAAAAAGCAGTAGCGTTAATTCCTCCGTTGTTCCATGCATAGCTTACGGCTCCGGCACCACTTAATGTAACCGATGCGCCAAGACAAATACTTTGATCGTTTCCTGCACCTACTGCAGGAAGTGCATTGATATTGACGACAACCTGATCTGAATTTACACAGCCATTGGCATCTGTTCCCGTTACGGTATATGTCGTTGTTGCTCCAGGCGTAAATGCCACACCATTGATTCCCCCATTGTCCCAAACATAGGTCACAGCACCACCTCCTGAAAGTGTAACGGATGTTCCATTACATACAGTTTGGTCAGGTCCAGCTGTTACATTCGCCAATAGATTGACAGTCACAAGTACTTGATCGGTATTTATACAGCCATTTCCATCGGTTCCTGTCACTGTGTAAGTGGCCGTGGTTGATGGATTAAAAGCAACTCCGTCAACTCCTGAGTTATCCCATGTGTAAGTTGTTGCCCCCAATCCTGAGAGTGTTACAGCTGCGCCAATACATACCGTTTGATCAGTGCCTGCACTAACAAGTGGTAATGGATTCACAGTAACACTCACCTGATCCGTATTTACACAGTTGAACCCAGATACTCCAGTAACCGTGTACACAATAGTTCCAACTGCTTGTGTAAATGCGTTACCATTGGTGATGCCATTGTCCCATGAATAGGTAGCTGAGCCTGTTGCAGTGAGGGTTACACTTGTTCCATCACAAACGATTTGGTCAACCCCAGCATCTACTAATGGAAGAGGATTTATGGTTACAATCACTTGATCGGTATTGATGCAGTTGTTAGCATCTGTTCCAGTTACAGTATAGGTAGTTGTAGCTCCTGGCACAAAAGCGATAGCATCCACCACAGCATTGTCCCATGTGTAAGTCACTGCACCACCACCACTTAAGGTAACTGAGGTTCCAGCGCATACAGTTTGATCAGCACCCGCACTGACTGGCGGCAAGGCATTTACGGTCACAAGTACTTGATCGGTATTGACGCAGTTGTTGGCGTCGGTTCCAGTGACAGTGTATGTTGTAGTAGCTGCTGGAACAAATGCAACTGCATTCACAACACCATTATCCCAGGTATAGCTTACGGCACCGCTGCCACTAAGGGTAACAGCTGCACCAGCACAAACAGTTTGATCTACTCCTGCATTCACAGGAGGCAAGTTGTTCACGGTGACAAGTACTTGGTCGGTGTTAACACAACCATTGCCATCAGTTCCGGTTAACGTATAGGTCGACGTGTTTGCCGGTGTGAAGGGTAATCCGTTTGTCACGCTATTGTCCCAGTTGTAAGTCGTTGCTCCAGAACCACTAAGTGTTACGGCCGTTCCGAAACAAACCGTTTGATCTGCTCCAGCATTTACGAGTGGCAATGCGTTGACATTCACCACAACTTGATCGGTGTTGATGCATCCATTTCCGTCAGTACCTGTAACAATATAGGTAGCAGTTGTTGCTGGCGTAAATGCTATTCCATTTGTAACACCATTGTCCCATGTATACGTTGTTGCACCACTACCTGTTAATGTTACAGGAGTTCCAAAACATACCGTTTGATCTGCTCCTGCATTCACGGGTGGAACAGTGTTTATAGTTACGATGACTTGGTCTGTATTCACACAGTTGTTCGCATCCGTGCCGCTTACTGTATAGGTTGTCGTTGTTGTTGGATTGAAGGCAACTCCATTCGTTATGCCATTGTTCCATGAATAGGTGACAGCACCACTTCCTGAAAGTGTGACGGCTGCACCGGTACAAATGGTTTGATCTTGACCTGCATTTACAGGTGGAAGAGGATTCACAGTAACCAAAACCTGATCAGTATTGGCACATCCGTTTGCTGCTGTCCCCGTAACAGTGTATGTAGCAGTCGCTGCTGGAGTAAAAGCAACTCCATTGTTTATCCCATTATCCCAAGTGTACGTATTCGCTCCTGAACCACTTAATGTTACTGCAGTTCCTGCGCAAATAGTTTGATCGGCACCAGCATTTATTGTTGGCAAGGCATTTACTGACACAAGCACTTGGTCAGTTGCTAAACATCCCGCCGGACTTGTTCCAGTTAACGTATATGTAGTGCTTGTCGTAGGTGAAAATGGTACCCCATTGACTACTCCGTTGTTCCACGAAAAAGATTGGGTGAATGAAGTAGTTGCTGTAAGCGTTACAGTTGTTGTGTTACAAATGGCTACATCAGGTCCTGCATTCACAGTAGGCAAAGCATTGACTGTCACAGCAACTTGGTCTGTTGCAGAACACGCACCAACTGTTCCAGTTACGGTATAGTTTACTGTACCTACAGATTGTGTAAATGGTACTCCGTTAGGAATCGCATTGTTCCACGAATAGGTCGTTGCCCCTGTGGCTGTCAATGTAACCTGGTTACCTTGACAAATAGATTGGTCTACACCGGCATTCACGGTCGGTACAGTATTCACTACAACGGTAGTCGTAGCCGTTGCAGTACAACCAGTCGCTGTTACTGTTAGATTATATACACCTGCATTGGCCGTTGTCGAGTTCGGTATTGTAGGGTTTTGAAGTGTTGATGTAAATCCATTTGGCCCTGTCCAACTGTAAGTCCCTGTTCCTGTTGCGTTCAATTGAATGGTTGCACCAGCACAGTAAGGTCCCGCGTTGGTTGCTGTGGCAGTTCCTATCCCTGCAACATAGGTTATTGTAAGTATTCCAGGACCATTATTAATTCCTGCTGTACAGGCTCCCCCAGCGGGAGTTAAACTTGATCCGCCGCCGCCAGCGCCTCCTCCATATGGCGCAGAACTGAAGCAGTCTGTTCCACCACCACCACCGCCGTAGAGACCTCCGCCTCCTCCGCCTCCCGGCGCATTATTGTAACATGAAAAAATGCCTCCATTTCCGCCCTGACCAATTGAACCGGGCTGACCAACAGTACCTAGACCAGCCCAAGATGGTCCACCATTACCTCCGAGCAATTGAGAAGCTCCTCCACCTCCTTGACCGAATGGAGAGTTACCAATTGAACCATTCGCGCATCCACCAGCTCCTCCAACGGCATCTGATGTGCCACCACCCATTCCTCCACCTCCGGCAGCAACGATAGTCCTGTTGGCTAATGCATATGGCGCGATGCGAAGGTCTGTTGCACCACCGCCTCCACAAGAGCCATTCGCGACAGAATTGGCATTTACTCCACCACCACCACCATTGTAACCAGATGTTGGACATGTTCCTGATCCACCAACACGAATTTGTAGAATTTGTCCTGGCGTAACGGCTAATGTTCCAGTTACCTGAGCGCCATTACCACCATTACCACCACCACCGTCTGCACCGCGAGCGGTCACAGTAATGCTCGTAACACAAGGCGGAACAGTCCAGTTTTGGACAGCACCTGTATAGTTAAAAGTGACTGTTTGTGAAAAAACAAATGAAGTGCAGAAAAGGAATAGGCCTGAAAGCAGTGTACGTGCCAATATTCTAGAGTTCGCACTTTGAAGTGTAGGTATATGAAGTATCATAAGTCGTGTAGTGTCGTAGCAATATCGAGTAGACGCAAATTGTTCATCCGCGTTGCCCGCAATAAATATACATAATACAAAATAATTTCCCGTTGTGAGCACGAATAATTTTGAGGAATATCTCCTTTTGAGTGAACATTTATTGCCTAAAACGAAAAAAGACCAGTTTCCTGGTCTTTAAAAAAATGAGTTGTGTATTTTATCGAATGACATTGACATGTCCAACCTCCATTCTCCGCTCGTCATTTTTGGAAACTTTGAATTCGATTTTCCAGGTGTATGTTCCGTCTTGTACCATGTCAATTTCTTGATTTGACCCGTATGTTCCGTCCCAACCAATTTCAGTATTGTGCGATTCGAAAATGATTTCACCCCAACGATTGTAGATGTAAA
>CAMBMC010000039.1 GCA_945868555.1 Chitinophaga pinensis
CCACCATGAACAAGGTAGGGTGAAAAAAGCATTACTTCATTTTCTTCAGGATTCGGGCGGATCAATAAAGGAATTTCATTGCGAATTGATATAACACAGGGAACAGTGTAGCTTGTGCCATTCAAAATAGCCCCTTCTGCTGTGCGTTCAATTTCCGATTCTTTCAATAGATGACTCCCCGGCACTAAGCCAAGTGCACTCTGTGCATTACTTCCACAAATAGGAGCATAAATATTCACCGCATCACGCAGACGATCGAGCCAAACGTCTCTGTGTGGAGGATTGTTGTCTTGAAAATTTTGAGGGCGAACAATGCGAACAAAAAAATTGTTCATATCCACATGTTTTGCTTTTGTTGTCACCTTTTTACCAATGATTTCTGATATGCGTGCTGTCACCAGGTCAATATGCACCGGAAATTTAGAGACGTTCCAACCCGATTGAATTAACTTAGCGACTCTTAAGTGCAACGCATTGTCAACATACAAATGGTATTTCTCCAATTCAAAATCCTTGTCAACTTGACCGCCAGCTTCTTGTATTATTTCTGAAATCAATGTTTTGATTCCAGATTTGATTTGAATAAAATCATCAAAATTTAAGAATCGTTCAATGTTAAATCCTACCTCATTCCAAGGCGTGTTTTCAATTAAATTTTCATCCTGAAGCAACAGAATTTCTTCAGAACCAACGAGGGTATCACCCTCTAAATCTAAGGAAATTACATGCTCACCTAATTTGTAATTTACAGTCATTTTTTCGATTTTTCTGAGTATTCGAGAGAGGAATAAAGTTCTTCCATTACTTGAATGTTCTTGTCAATGTTGTAATGTTCATCTGTGTACAAGAATTGTTGGTTTGCCAAATTTTTTGCCACTTCAGTTTGAGTAAGTACCTCAACACTTTTATTAGCAAAATCATTCAACGAATTAAACATGGGAAAGAAAGGATAGGATTTGGCGTGTTCATTTTTTCCAAAATTCCAGAACAACTGAGGGATTTTAACCGTACTGATATCAAACCCAACCCATCCTCCAGGTAATCCGTGATATCCGTGAAGCCAAACCAAATCTAAATTGTCTTGCAATGCAGTGCTTGTAACGCTTTCTTGATGTCCTCTAAAAAACACCTTATTCTGCAGATTTAATTGATTTACGTAGCGGCTAACCCCCTCTTTTTCAGGGTCACCACTGCCATATATGTGAAATTCTGCATTCGGAATTTGATCCAAAACAAGTTGAAAAGCATAAATGAATGGATCCAACGGCTTGGCTTGAGTTAATCGTGTGAAGATTCCAATTTTAGGAGATGTTGATTTCAGATACGCATCCTTATTAGGGGTATTCTCAAATTTGAAATTCAAATTAAAATACGTGTGTTTGAATGTTGAGAATTCCGAAAGCTCCGATTCAATTTGTCCATTGTGAAAACCTGAAACAAAATGAAAAACTTCCTCTTTTGGAAAAGAGGCATAAGCTTGTTTCACTTGATATTTGGAATTTTGGATATGAATGAGCAATTTTCTCCTGTTTTCAGGGGTAAGGTATTTGTAGATTTCCTTAAAATTATACTCACCCATGACTGAAATAGAGTCGAATTCATCGAAAAAAGACCTAATTCTTATCCTTTCATCGGCATAGGGCGTTCGAAACAAACGCTTTTTAATTTTCTGACTAAATGTCGGCACCGTAAGTTGGTTGATTTCATCGATAAAATGAATTTTGGTGCCCAATTCAAGATGTTTCAAGTAATAATAATCCGTAAACCGATTACTCGAATTGAGCGGTAGAAGACAGAGTATTTCAACAGAAAATTTTTCCTTGTTGAGACTTCGATCCAATTCATAGGTGAATCGTTGTGTACCGGCCTGGTAAAATTCAGAAACAACAAATAATACCTTTACCTTATTTTGCATCGAAATAGTCTATGATGGTGTTGCAAATTAAATGAATTTCATCGTGGGTTAGCTCATAATAAAAGGGTAAACGAACAAGCGTATCTGAAAAATGATCACAATTTTCGAGTGTTCTTCCATCATGTTTACTTGTGAAATATGGACTCTTGTGCAAACTTAAGTAATGAAAAACGGCCAAAATACTTTTGCTGCGCAAGAATTCAATGAGCTTGGTTCTTTCATCTAAATTTGGCAGGATCAGTGCGAATAAATGGCCATTATTCGTTTTGCCTTCTGTACATTCGAGCAAGGTGAAGTAATTTTTATCGGAAAGTGGTTTGAGCTTCTCATAAAAGGCATTCCAATGCGCAATTCGCTTTGCTTGTATTTTGTCAATATTCTCCAATTGGGCAAATAGAAACGCCGCTATGATATCAGATGGCAAAAAAGAGGAACCAATATCCATCCATCCGTACTTGTCTACCTCACCGCGATAAAATTGGCTTCTATTTGTGCCTTTCTCTCGAATGATTTCTGCTCGCTGTGCAAAACGCTCATCATTGATCACCAACATACCACCTTCACCTGAGATAATATTTTTTGTTTCGTGAAACGAGAAAGCCGCCAAGTGTCCAAAACTCCCCAATGGTTTCCCTTTGTAAAATGAATCAATCGCTTGGGCTGCATCCTCAATGACAAAAATGTTGTATTTCTTCGCCAAAGACATTATTTCGTCCATATCGCAGGCAACTCCGCCGTAGTGTACAGGAACAATTGCCTTTGTTTTAGACGTGATTAAGGCCTCTATTTTCTCAACATCGATATTTGGGTGGTCTGGCAGTGAATCTGCAAATACAATTTTTGCGCCTCTTAAGACAAAAGCATTCGCCGTTGAAACGAAGGTATACGAAGGCATAATTACTTCATCTCCTGCTTGAATATCAATCAGGATAGCTGCCATTTCCAAGGCATCCGTGCAGGAAGTTGTCAATAAACATTTATGAAATCCGTATTTGTCTTCAAAGAATGTGTGACATTTCTTGGTGAACATTCCGTCACCTGAAATTTTCATCGAAGAAACAGCTTCCTCAATATATTTCGTTTCGTTCCCCGTTAAATAAGGTTTGTTAAATGGGATCTTCATGAGTTCATTTTTCTAGCTGGAATACCAATGTAAACACCACTTTCGTTCAGGTTATTGACTACAACTGCGCCAGCGCCAGTTTTCACATCATTCGTTATTGTAATGTTATCGGAAACAATGGTGCCAATGCCTAAAGTTATGTTTTTACCAAGATTACAAAATCCAGCAATTTTTACACCAGGCGAAAATATGGAATTGGATGCTATTTTGGAATCATGTGCTATAATACAACCGTTGTAAAAAAGACAATTGTTGCCGATTTTTACATGCATATCTAAAGTGCAACCAGGGAAAATGACCGTTCCCTTGCCAATGGTAACGGTTTTGTCTATGTAAGAACTTGAATGAATGATGGATCCAAATGGAATATCCATCTGGAAACGCTCAAATAAGTCATCTCGAAACGAAATATGTTTGTATCCGATACCTATGATTATTTCATCGAACAATTTATCTTTAAAGGCCTTCTGAATATCCTCAATGCCACCTAAAATCGGGATATTCCTGACGCAACTGCCTTTCGGTTTAAAATCATCAAAAAATCCTGAAATTTGATACAGATGTTGATCGGCGGCCAAATGTGCAAGTTGGCAAGCTAAATCCTCGGAACCAATTATTGCTAGACGCTTCATAAATCTTTCAAGTAAAGTTTAGCGTTTGGTCCTTCATTAAAAATAAGATCTAAAATGGTTACCTCGTGTGTGAAGGGTCCGAATAGTTGCGAATATAAAGGATATCCCGAATAATTCATCCATTCAATAGAAATAGATTCAGTTTGGAATTTATCTTCATCAATGTAATTTTTCGCAGATGGACCTGAGATGTAGTGAGTTCCATTCAGTTTCTTGACCGCATCAATCAAACGGTCATTTTTATCACCGGATAATTTCAATGATTTTGAATCGATGATTTCCGATTTTATATCTAGAATGGAATTAATTTTCTTAATGAAAAGTAAATTTATTTCCGAAAGATTGTCCGTATTGAGTGATGAATAAAATGATTTAAAATCAGCTTCGTAATCTTTGAAATAGGGTGCTTTCGCATAATTACATACAAGCGTGTTCCAATGCTTTTTATGCCAATTATTTTGAGTTACTGTGGTTTCATCAATTCTTTGTTGCAATGATTTTTGAGACACCGGAATGGTTAACCAATCCGTGCCATTTGCCGTTTTAATTAAATTTCTGTTTCGCCAATCGTTCTTGGTGTATTGCACTTCATCATAAATCACGAACACGTCAGCATGTCGAATGATATCGAAGTATCCTTTCCAAGGGATATAATTCGATTGAAGAATTGCTATCTTTTTCATGAAAGAATCCACTTTAATTTAGGCCGAACGGCTCCATTTACCTTTCCGAAATAAGCGTAATTTCTTTGCCGATCGATAATTTCGAAGTGAACAATTTCATTGATTGAATACAATGGGCGTAAATCAGGTGTTTGAAGGTATAGCGTAAGTGTATAGGTACCATCATTCATCAAATCAGCGGGGATAATGCAGCGTCCAGCACAAATGCCATTTGCAGATTCAAGCGTGTTTCCAGCACCAAACACAATCTCTTCATTCATGTCGATGATGTCAAAAGCCAAATTTAGGGAAGAAAATTCAGTCAAATTCCAAAAAGAAAAGTTGATCTCAATTTCATCCGTGATACTCGGTAATTCTGGATTAATCCCAACCGATTGAATTCGAACATGTTCATTCCCAGGGGCGAGGAGAGGATCTTGAAAAGTTACGCTCGGCTTTAATTCGGACGCATTGGATTTTAAGTAATATTCCACTGTTTCATCTGCTGATCCACTGAAAGCTACTTTACCTCTATGCATGAGAATTCCCGCTGTGCATAGCGATTTGACGGCAACTAAATTGTGACTTACGAAAATTACTGTTCTGCCTTGCCCAGCGACATCTTTCATTTTTCCAAGGCACTTTTTCTGAAACTCAGCGTCACCAACCGCCAAAACTTCGTCAACAATCAAGATTTCTGGTTCTAGATGAGCAGCAACAGCAAAGGCCAATCGAACATACATTCCTGAGGAATATCTTTTTACGGGTGTATCAATGTATTTCTCAACTCCAGAAAAGGAAACAATTTCATCAAACTTAGATTCAATTTCTGATTTGGTCATGCCCAAAATGGCTCCATTCAGGAAAATGTTCTCTCGGCCTGTTAATTCGGGATGGAAACCGGTGCCCACTTCAAGCAATGAAGCTACTCTTCCATTGATTTTAATGCACCCTTTTGATGGAGAGGTCACCTTAGACAAAATTTTAAGCAAGGTACTTTTGCCTGCTCCATTTTTTCCAATAATTCCTAATACTTCACCTTTTTTGACTTCAAAATTTATGTCTTGAAGAGCCCAAACATATTGAGAATCCTCGCTCTTTTCTCGCGCATTTTCTATCGTGACCTTTTCATACGGGTCCTCTTTTCCAAACAATCGATGAATCCATCTATTCAAGTCATGCGACAAAGTGCCTGTACTTACTTGACCAAGTTGGTATTGTTTGTAAAGTTGTTCAACTTTGATGACGTTCATACTCTTTCCAAAGTTTAGTTGTTAGACCGTATCCATGAAGTTTTTTTCAACTCGATTGAAAATAATCACGCCAAAAAATAAAACAACAATGCTGAATGCTGCAGCATAAACTAATCCAAGGGCATCAAATGACCCTTCACTGAAACATCCGTAGCGGAAATTTTCAATCAAAGGACTTAATGGGTTAAAAGAGATGATGGTGTGCAGTTTTCCAGAAGTGAAACTTAAGGGATAAATCACCGGTGTAGCATACATTAGTAATTGAATCCCGAATGTGAGTAGAAATGATAAATCCCTGTATTTTGTGGTTAACGAAGAAAAAATGATGCCCAAACCTAGTCCCATAATTGCCATAATCAGAACATAAACTGGAAAAAGAAATAGGGAAATGTTCGGTGCAAAGGAAGCACCATTTAATTGAGTCTGATAAATCACAATAGCGATAAGAAGAACCAACTGAATGAATAGTTTTATAAGATTTGAAATAACAATTGAAATGGGTGTTGCCAATCGCGGAAAATACACTTTACCAAATATTGAAGCATTGGCGATAAATGTATTTGATGTTTTATTCAAACAATCTGAAAAATAATTCCACAAGGTAATTCCCGTTAAGTAAAACAGGATTGGATCAATTGAATCAGTGGGAATTTTCGCAATTCTACTAAAAACAACGAAGAAGATTAACGTGGTAAAAACAGGTTGAATAATGAGCCAAATTGGCCCCAAAATGGTTTGTTTGTAAACGGAGACAAAATCCCTTCGAACAAACAATAAAATCAAATCTTTATATCGATAAAGTTCCCTTAAATTGACATCTAACCAATTGCGTTTTGGATGAATGATTTCTGTCCAAGTTTCTTTTTTGATTGACATAAGTTACATTCGGATACAATTATGACCATTAGTCCTCCAAAAGCAAATTTATGTTTTTTTTAGAACAATTGGGATTAATCTTGATAATCGACTTGATAAAATCAATATTAAGTTTCATTAATTTTTCCTAATAACTAAGCGAACTTAAAGCGAATCAGTGGATTAAAAAAAAAGCAAATTTTCAATTTTTGATTGTACATTTACTGATTGAACACTGAAATTAATTTGTTTATGTCAAAAATGAATTTTTTAAGCAAGAATATTCTTGTATTCATGGTTACAATTGTATTGCTCTTGAGTAATTGTGAATCTTCTTTTTCTCAAAGTGCACCAGAATTGATGTATCCAAATTCTTTGGAGGTCACAAAAGAGTCTACGATTACATTTAGTTGGAATAAAATTTATTACAGTTCACCGATTTTTAAACTGCAAATTTCGGACAATTCAGCTTTTAGCAACCTTCTCTTGGATGTTGATGTTTCCGCAAATACCTACACTGCATCGCTTTCCTTGATCAGCGGAACTAAATATTTTTGGAGAGTAAAAAGTACAATAGGACTCCAAGTATCTGACTGGTCTGAAGTGAGGAGTTTCACCTATTTTCTGCCGACAAGCATTAATGGTCTGGCTGTGTGGTTGGACCCAAGCATCGGAGTACAATTGAATGGCACCAAGGTCCAAAAAATAAATGATCAAAGTGGATCATTGAACAATGCTGAACAGTTAAATCCTGCTCAGCAGCCTCTTTTCGTAGCTAGCGACTCTCTCATCAACAAAAAACCATCTGTCAAGTATGATGGTGTCGATGATTTTATGGAAATGATCGATAATAATTCCTTGGATTTCTCTACTGAAATGTCCATTCATACATTGGTGAAACCTAGAGTTGCCGCAGTGAATAAGACTATTTTGGCCAAGTGGGATTATCAAACTCAGGGTGCATGGGTATTTCAGACTGAGTTTGCTACCGCTGACGAATTAATGTTTTCACCTTGTGCAATTATTACAGATCCGGGAAATCAAAAAGTGGTTTCTGGAAATGCAGACATGATTTCTCAAAAACCGGCATTGTTGACTGTGACTTACAACGGAACTCAGGCAACAAAAGTAAAGTACTATAAGAATCTGAACCTCTTGACAGCTTCAACAGTAGGGACAATCCCCTCAAGTATGCCCAATTGTTCCGCAACCGTAAAAGTTGGAAAATATGGAGGAATAGCAACCCGTTATTACGATGGAGATATTGTTGAGGTGCTCCTTTATAATAATGTGCTCAGTGATTCACTAAGAAATTTAGTGGATACATACTTGAGATACAAATACGCCCCCCCAGTATCTCTAGGTGCTGATACCTTGTTTGCAAACAATTCTTTGTGCGGAAATATCAAATTGAAGGCCCAGTCCCGTTACACTACTTACCTTTGGTCAACAGGTGCTACAACCTCTTCGATCAACGTAAGTGCTATTGGATCCTATTGGGTGAGGGTAACTGACTTCCTCGGCAATATTACAAGCGATACCATTCGCGTTCTACCACCTTTTGAAATGAACTACCCAGAAAACAATTTAATCTGTGTGAATTCATTCAATACGTGGGCTCCAAATTATCCTTCACCTCAATTCAATTATTTGTGGCAAAATAGCACGACAACGCCTATTCAAAACATCTCTACTCCAGGAGATTATTTTGTTAAAGTGACCGACGTTAATGGATGTTTCATTTATTCAGATACCATCACATTCACCATCGACAATTATACGAACACAGCCTATCTCGGCGCAGATACATCCCTGTGTGCTGGAAACTACCTAAGCCTTCAAGTTGGTGCTCCTGAAACTGTCGCTTACCAATGGGGTGATGCAAGTCCAAATTCAAGTTTGTTGGTGAATACCTCAGGAACCTATTCTGTGCAAACCACCAATGTCAACGGTTGTGTGGCACAAGACACCATCAACGTCAACATCATTGGTGTGGCCCCTTTGGCGCAATTTACAACAGGAAATCAATGCGATCAAACGGCAGTAAGCTGCGCTGACCAAAGTGTTCCGGTTGGTGCGAGTCCCATCGATGGCTGGCAATGGACTTTTGGGGATGGACAAGGATTTTCCACCAGTCAAAGCCCGAACTACACGTACAGCACGCCAGGTTCTTATATCATTGAATTATATGTTTCTCAGGGCGGCTGTGGTGCTTACCATTACGACACCATCCAAGTGTTTGAAAATCCACAAGTGGATTTTGGTTATGCGGGACATTGCCAAGGAGCAACCATCCAGTTTTCGAATTTATCGACTGCTGGAGGATCTCCAATTCAATCGTATGCATGGGATTTCGACATGCCATCGACGGGTGCTTACAATACTTCCACGATTCCCGTTCCTAATCGAATTTTTGACAACGCAGGGGAGTATTTTGTGAGTTTTCTGATCACAGATGGGAACGGTTGTAAAGACAGTATCGTGCAGTCTGTCATTATTGATCCAACGCCTCAAACGGTAATTGATGTCATCAATAGCTGTCAGTTTTCAACCGCGGATATCGTGAACTTGACGCCTATTGAACCTGGACTCATGTACAATTGGATATTTGGAGACAACTCCTTTTCAATTTTGCCAAACCCTGTAAAAACCTATGACCTCTACGGAACATATATCGTAACGCTTAATGTGACGAATACCTTCGGATGTGTAGGATCTCAAGCTCAAGACATCGAGGTTTATCCTAAACCAACAGCACTCATGGATCTTGGTCCCGCCTGTGTTGGAAGTTTTGGAACCTTGGGCGATGTGTCGATCGTGATCAGTGGGTCAATGGATTCTACCATGTGGATCATCAATGCAACGGATACACTTTATGGAAATAACGCCTCATACCCGTGGAGTTCGTTGGGACAACAGCAAGTGGAATTGATAGCGTTTTCTTCGGTAGGTTGTTCTGCAACGGCAAATCAATTTTTTGACATTACAGAGACACTTACAGCTTCGTTTACAGCTGCATCGCCAATTGCAGCAGCTGGTGACCCAATCGCATTTGCAAATACGTCTCAAGGAAACGGCATCTACTTGTGGAATTTCGGGGACAATAGCTTTTCGTCGCAATTAAACCCAAGTCATACATATGGAGACAACTACATTGATTCCACGTTGACGATTTCATTGATTGCGATGAACATCAGTGGATGCATCGATACGGCTTATCAATACATTCAAGTCCTCGAGCCCTCGCTGGATTTGGAATTGTCTCAAATCTATGTTGATATCGACAATGGGTGGAATGTCATTGGTGTGAAAATGAAGAATACGGGAACATCAGACATCACAAAAGCAACACTCGTCTTGCGCAGTCAAAAGGGCTTCCTCTTCAATGAACTTTGGGAAGGGGTGCTTCGCCCTCAAGACGATTCAATTTATGTGTTTAACGCGAAACCAAGTGCAGGATTTTCCGATCAAGATCAGCAAGATGCTTTCTACTGTATTGATGGGCTAGGATTCAGTGCCAATGGCCAACAAGAAGATGACCTTACAAACAATACAGTTTGCAAAGACATTGAAGGTCAACGCGTAATTCTTCTGCCCGTTTATCCGAATCCAATTGAGGATGTATTACACATATCGCTGCTTGTTTCAGTGACTTCAGAGGTTTCTATTGACTTGATTGATGCTAGAGGTAGATTGGTGAAATCTGTGCTACCAAGCCAGTCATTGGTTCCGGGTGTATTCTCGTATGATGTTCCGCTTGCTCAAGTCAATGCGGGTGCCTATTTCTTGCGCATGACCACGGCTGATGGCGAGGTGGTGGAGAAAGTGACGGTTAAATAGTTACTAGTTACGAGTTACGAGTTACGAGTTTGCTGGCCCCGCCGTAGTGGAGACGTGAGGTGCGCCAGCATACTCGAAACCACGAATTACTAGTTAGATGTCAAGACTAGTTCAAACTCCGATCTGTTCAGTATTTAATTAGACAAAAGCCCGCTGCGCGAAGGACAAAAGACCGCTTCGCTAAAAGACTAGATTAATCTTCGAATTGCCGAAGTCATCGAATTCCCGTCAGGGATCAAATTCATAATTGCCTTTAGGCATCGAATTCCCTCTGGGACCAAATTGCGAAGCAATAAATTCCCTCTGGGACCAAATTCTTAATTGCCGAAGGCATCAAATTCCCGAAGGGAACAAATCCAGGTTCCATGCTCCATGCTCCATGTTCAATGTTCAATGTTCCATTTTCATTGATTTTTACCAGTAATAAGTAGAACTACGTAGACTCATGTGTACAAGCACTTAGTAGGTGTTACGCATGCCTGTGTAAAGTGCGTTCCTGGCGCTGAGATTCTTTTGCCACGGGGCTTTCGTGGTGTTCCTTTGCTTCAACAAACGAACACACACACACTATGAAAGCACAAATTTTCAACACAGTTATCGGACTCATCGGAGCAATGATGATCACATTCACAAGTCAAGCACAAACTGGAAAGGTTTGGGTAAGCATCAATGATTTAGGCGCGACAGGTTTGGAAGTGAAAAGCGGACGTTTAACATCTACGGATGCGACGGTTCAAGCGATGATTACAAACTTGAACATTGTATCAGTAGAGCGCGCATTGCCAGCATCAAAAAACGCAGAGTTGCAAAAAGTGTATGAAGTAAGCTGCAACTGTGACGAGCAAGACTTGTTGCAAGCAGTAGCAAAGACACGTGTGTTCACAAGACCAGAAGTAGCTCCACGTTACGAGGCTTTGTATGTTCCGAATGACTTTTCAGTGACGTATGCAAGCGATTACGCTTTGAACTTGATCAACGCACAAGCAGCGTGGGACATCACCAAAGGAGATTCAATGATTACCATCGCAATTACAGATGCAAATTACCACCTTGGCCACCAAGAGTTAGTTGGAAAATACAACTACGTAGGTGCTAACACAAGCATAGATTACACACACGGAACAGGCGTTGCAATCACAGCAGCGGGTAGAACAGACAATGGAGTAGGAAAGAGCTCAATTGGGTTCAAAAGTAGCTTACAGCTTCGTGCAATGAACTACAACGAAGTCATCGCAGCCTCTTATGCAGGAGCACGTGTGATCAACATGAGCTGGGCCGCAAGTTGCGCATACAACTACTACGCACAATTGTCTATCGATGAAGCATACGCCAATGGAAGTATCTTGGTTGCTGCAGCAGGAAACGGATCAACATGTGGGAACGCAGCGATCGAAGTATATCCAGCAGCATTCAACCACGTAATCTCTGTATCAAGTGTAGGTCCATCAGACAACCACGAACGCAGCATTGGTAACACAGCAACAACTCACCAACACAACGCTTCAGGTGACCTTTGTGCACCAGGATATGATGTAGCACTTTCAATAGGCTTCAATACCTACACAACAGGAAACGGAAGTTCATTCGCAGCACCTTATGTATCAGGAACAATCGCCTTGATGTTGGCAGTGAACAACTGCTTGACAGCAGAACAAGTGGAAATGATTTTGAAAAGCACATGTGTAAACATCGACGCACAGAATCCATCGTATGTTGGTTTGCTAGGTGCAGGTCGCTTGAACGCTGGAGCAGCTGTAGCGATGGCCGCAAGCTATGCAACAATGAACATCAGCGGAACAAACACATTTAACTGTGGAACCTTGCAACAAGGGATTGCACTTGACTTGACAGGCGTAGCGGCACCGTACACGATTCAGTGGAACAACGGTTCAACAGCAGCAGTATTGAACAACTTAGCTGTAGGAAGCTACCAAGCGATTGTTCACGACAGCATGGGTTGTGTAGGGGTTTACAACACAGCAATCACGACATTGGCACCAATCGCCATCAACGCAACAGTAACACCAGTACAGTGCAACGGAACAAACACAGGCGTGATCGAAGTTGAAGCAGTAGGAGGGTTTTCAAACTTCACGTATGCTTGGGCAAACGGTTCAACAGCACAAAACGCTTACAACCTGATTGCAGGAGACTATGAATTGACAGTAACAGATGGAAAAGGTTGTGTGAAAACACAGACCATTTTTGTAAGCGAGCCAGCACCACTAGTAGCTACAGCAACACATACCAACATCACATATCACCACGCAGGAACAATCGACGTGACAGTAGTAGGAGGAACAATGCCTTACAACTACGCTTGGACAACAGGAGCAACGACAGAAGACATCAACGGCTTGGGTGCAGGATTCTACGAAGTATATGTAGAAGACGCAAAAGGATGTGGTGCATCAGCGAATGTAACAATCACAGCACCGGTATCGGCAGTAGGAATTGACTTCGGAACAGACAAGACAGGATCCATTACAGCGGTAACAACAGGTGGAAATGCAGTGAAAGATCAAATCGAGATGAATGGAGCAACAGTATCGAGAGTATCGGTATATCCAAATCCAGCAATGGATCACGCAACAGTTCGCACAGCAGGACGCAGCATCGAGCGAGTAGAAGTGATGACAATTACAGGTCAAACCTTAGAAGTGATCGAAGGTGGCGCAACGGTAGAAGAAATTGAATTGACAGGCTTGGCAACAGGTGAATACTGGGTACGCGTGACAGACGCAGCGGGTGAGCAGACGGTGGAGAAGGTAGTCTTCCTTTAGGAGTTACTAGTTACTAGTTACGAGTTACGAGTTTCAAATTATTTGGTGG
>CAMBMC010000040.1 GCA_945868555.1 Chitinophaga pinensis
AAATGTAATAGGAGCCGTAGCAATGTAGGTCATACTGTCACCGGTTGAAGCACTAGGAATAGAAATTGAAGCACCTGTAGGATAATCCTTCGTAGGAATATACGTAACTGAATCTTCAGAAGCAAGGTCATAGTATTCAGCCAAAACAAACTCCGTGTGAAAAGGGTGGAAAGGACTTCCATCTGTTCCTGCTGGATCGTAGGTTCCAGGAAGTGTAGGTACAAAAGATGTGAACGTTTGTCCTTTGTCTCCTGAACGCGAAATAGAGTTGTAATATACTGATGAGAACATGATGCGTGGGTTGAAGAATGAAATCTCACATTCGAAACCATCACCACCACCTATTTCACGGAATTCCTGGAACGTAGAAAGGGTGTGGTCGTTATACAAGGTACCATTATCTTGCGCTCCTCCCATTACTGCTCCATCGCGGTCAAATGCAATTCCATAGAACTGAGTAACATTGTATCCTCGGTTTGAAGGGAACCAATTTTCACCTAAATCGTCTGTAATTCCTACACCACCGTCGTTACCTATATACAATCGGTTCAAGTCATCCCACTTCATTTCGTGGTTGTCTGCGTGAGCATACTTTGGTGTAAATGGCGGGACATACCACAATGTCAAGGGCTCGAATCCTCCGGAAGGTGGGTTGTTCACCGTCATCTTCCATTGCCAAATGTCGATACCTCCGATCAATACACGCTGAGGATCTGTTGGATCCACAGAGATGATTGAGTTGTACGTTCCTTGGTCACGGTAGATATCCAAGTTACTTGGTGTACCTGACGCACCGACAAACTGAGACCATGTTAGACCATTGTCAAGTGAAATGTTCATTCCAATAAGGTTTCCATTAGTACGGGAAGCGTAAAGTGTGTAAGAACCATTTAATTTTGTTGGAGAAATGGCATACTCGATACGTGCAGCGCCAGTTGGAACCAATCCTGTACCTGTACCTGATTTGTCAGCCCAAGTTGAACCGCCATCATTTGTAACCCATGTTTTGTTTGAACCAACAGCGGCAACCAATACTTGACCATCTTTTGACACTTGGATTGTGTTACATACTCCAGAGCCAACCGAAACGGAAGTTACTGAAGCATCGCCCATTTTCCATTTCTTCAAACCTGAAGTTGTTGCCATCCAAACGTAGTTATCCGTATTCACATCCGAACATCCAATCTCCGTTGCATTTGTAGTACCAGGAATTTTTGCCCATGTACCACCTTTGTCGATGGAATACCAAACACCATTCCCGTCCCAACCTTCTTGGTTAGAGCCTGTAGCAACGAATAAAACCCCTTCCGGTGTCATGCACATACTTGAAATGTATGGGGATGCACCTGCGGCAATGTATGAATCAACTCGCGTCCAAGTGTCTGCACGGTTTGTTGTTTTGAAGAGACCACCTGATACACCACCGGCAAACACCAAGTTTCGATCAGTACGATCCACTTGGACCGCACGTGTGCGACCACCGATATTATCAGGACCTTGTTCCATGAACGAAATATTCTTGTTTCTAGGAGTCTTCAGGATTTGCTTCATAATCGCCTCAAGCTTCGCAGATGAAATACGTTCACCTGTAGCCTCGTCGATGTAGCGAGCCTCCATCCATTTTTTGGCATCTTCTGCCGACTTAGATTCTAAGGAAGGAAGACCTTTCTGAGCATAGTCGCCTTCGTTATTAAAAGTTTTCCAAGGGGAAACAGCAATAATTGCAACGAATGCAATGGCACTTACTGACCCGATTATTATGTTGTTGCGCTTCATAGTTCAGCTAATAAAATCATAAAAATTAGAAATGCGTTTGCCAAATTAACAAATATTAATGAATAATTGTTTCAAATGACTTTCACTTTTTTCATTGTTCAAAAATAAGGTATCGAATGCTTATTCCCAACTATGTTGTTAATATTTTTTTAAAATTACGCTATAAATTTTTTAAAACAAGTGTTTTTCGGCGTGGTACGATGAACGCACCAGTGGACCACTTTCCACATACCTGAATCCCATGTCAAGACCGAGCAAGCGATATTTTTCAAATCGTTCGGGTGTTACAAATTCTGCAATCGGCAAATGTTTTGGCGTGGGCTGAAGGTATTGTCCTAAAGTTAAAATATCCACTTGAACACTGCGAAGATCTTCCATTGCTTCTATAACTTCCTCATCTGTTTCGCCCAAGCCCAACATAATTCCAGATTTTGTGCGCATTCCGCCTTTTTTCAATCGGAAAAGTACCTCTAAACTTCTGTCGTACTTGGCTTGAATTCGAACTTGCTTTGTCAATCTTCGCACGGTTTCGATGTTGTGTGAAACAATTTCAGGTGCTACATCGATGATGGCTTGAAGATTTTCCCAATTTCCTGCAAAATCGGGAATCAATGTTTCTAAGGTTGTTCCCGGTGATTGGTTGCGAATGGCGCGCACGGTTTGTGCCCAAATGGCAGATCCTCCATCTTTTAAATCGTCTCTGTCTACTGAGGTGATCACGGCATGTTTGACACGCATTGTTTTTACACTGTTCGCAACACGTCCTGGTTCAAATGGATCTGCCTCTTCTGGTTTGCCTGTACTTACTGCACAGAACCCACACGAGCGGGTGCAAATGTTTCCAAGTATCATAAATGTAGCTGTGCCTTCTCCCCAGCATTCGCCCATGTTTGGACAATTGCCACTTTCACAAATCGTGTGTAACTTATGCTCGTCAACCAATGCGCGTACCATGCGGTAGTTTTCTCCCGTTGGAAGTTTTACGCGCAACCATTTCGGTTTTTTGATCCGAATCTCAGAGTTGTCTTTTTGTATAGATTCACTCATAGTATCTCATTTATTGTCTCTCCAGTTTATTTGAACCATTGAAGACGAACATTTGTTTATGATGTCTCGCTGTCTTCGAAAAGACCTATCTTTACAAAGTCGATTAAAATGGGCAGACAAAAATACGATTAAAAGCACTTCTAATGGTTACCTCCAAAGTAGAATATCTCGGTCAATTGCGCACAGAATGTGTTCATCTTGCTTCGGGTACACGCATCATTACAGATGCGCCCCTTGATAATCATGGAAAGGGAGAAGCATTTTCACCAACGGATTTGGTCGCGACAGCCTTTGCATCATGTATGATTACGATCATGGGAATTTATTGTGAATCTCATGGGATTGATTTTACGCATGCGGAGGCAACAGTTGAAAAAGCAATGTCTTCGGCCCCGCGACGCATTGGTCAATTGATTGTGCACATTGATTTGACAGGTAACGGTTGGGATGATGCCACAGCAGAAAAAGTAATTCGCGCAGGAAAGGCGTGCCCGGTTGCTCAAACATTGGGCGAAAATGTAGAAGTAGATATAGAATTTAAATGGTGATGATGGAACAAAGACAACGATTTGAGAGAAGGAAAGATCCGGAGGATGTAATTTACGGGGTGAGATCTGTGATTGAGGCCATCGAGGCCAATCGCGAAATCAACCGAATTCTCATTCTTAAAGGAATGCAGAAGGAGTTGTTCATGGAGCTCAAAGAATCGTTGAAAGGGAAAGATTATCCGCTACAATTTGTGCCAACTGAAAAATTGGACCGCATTACGGCGGGCAATCATCAAGGTGTAATTGCCTATGTCGCTCCTATCGAATATGCTGTTATTGAAACACTCATTGAAGAAAAACTTGAAAAAGGGGAGAAGCCGTTCATTCTTGTCCTCGACCGAATTACAGACGTGCGAAATTTTGGCGCAATTGCTCGAACAGCTGAATGTCAGGGTGTAGATGCCATTTTAATTCCATCAAAGGGCTCTGCTCTTGTGACTGCCGATGCGGTAAAAACATCTGCAGGTGCCTTGAATCGCATTCCAGTATGCAAAACAGATGATTTGAAAAACAGTTTGTTTTATTTGCAGCAATGTGGATTGCGTATCGTTGCATGTTCCGAGAAATCGAATATTCCTTTGTATGAGGTAAATCTTCGTGGTCCTGTGGCAATAATACTCGGTTCAGAAGAAAATGGAATCACCTCAGACTTGCTGAATTTAGCGGACATCAAGGCTCGAATTCCTTTGCGTGGAGAGATTGCTTCTTTAAATGTTGGTGTGGCTGCAGGAATGATTCTTTACGAAAAGACTCGTCAAGAACTTCGAGACTAAAAGCTCCTCTCAAGATTTAAAAATCCAAGGCAACAAGGCTGGAATCTGATTGAGTTCGCGAATGCGCCATTCACGTGACGAATCATCAAATCTATGTTCAGGATCAAAATGAATGGTATGCATACCTACAGCATTGGCACCCAAAATGTCTACTTCATAATCATCTCCAATCATCACAGAATGAGATGCATGACAATTGGCTAAGTGCATGGCATGATGGAAAATGTCTTTGTCGGGCTTATTTTTACCAATATCTTCTGAACAGATTAATTCTTGAAAATAGGGAGCCAAGCCACAGTTTTCAATCTTAACTGTTTGTACTTCTCGAAATCCATTGGTAATCATGTGAAGTTGATGCCCCGATTCCTTCAATTTTTGAACGGTCTCTAAGGCATTTGGAAACAAGGCTGTCTGGATAGGGGACAATTCCACGTATCCATCGGAGAGTCGTTCAATGATTGTTTCGTCGTGAACACCGAAGCTGGCCAAGGCCTTTCTAAATCTATCGTTGCGCAGAACTTCTTTACTCATCTTTCCTTCACCATAGAGTTTCCAAAGGATTGTATTGTGCTCCTTGTATTCGGTGTGAAAGGCATGGAAGTCCTCGATGTCCAACTGCAGCTTCAGGTCATGAAAGAGAATATGAAGGGCAATCTCAGAATTTTTTTCAAAATCCCATAGTGTCCGATCAAGGTCAAAAAAGAGATGAATGTTGCTCACGATTAAAACAATAGGTAAGCGACGCTTGTCATTATGAGTGAGTTTATTGCCATGCCGAGAACAATCAATGGAAATGTTTTATGTTGTTTTCCATAGAATTTGGCTACAATAATGCTTCCTATCGGCACGGATAAAAAGAAAGGTGCCCAAAAGCAAATGCCGTAAATACCAAGTTTCTGTTTGATGCGGATGATGAACTTGTTGGTTTTGGAAAACTTCTTTTTTACTGGAATAGCAATCCCTTTACGTTCCATGTCTTCATATTTTTTAACTTTTTGATTGTGAGATAATTTCATCACCAACTCACTAAAAAAGTAGAACATGGCAGAACCAACGGTGCCTCCTGCAAAGGCTGCGAGAAATGTTTCCCAGAATGGGAGTCCCAGGCCATTTCCCGCAAAAGGAGCAAACAAGAACTTTACCGTTGCGGTAAAAAAGACGGTTAAAAGGGATCCCCAAGCCATAATCTTTAATATTTTTCTCCGAAAGCCAAATCACCTGCATCGCCAAGTCCTGGAACAATATAAGATTGTGCGGTTAGCTCAGCGTCAATTGCTCCAACCCAAATATCTGTCGTGTCAGGAAGATTTTTCCGAACATAGTCTAAGGCATCGGGTGTAGCAATTGCAGAGGCAATGATGACTCGTTTCGGTTTACCTTGCTTCAAAAGCGCTTTATATACAGCGACCATTGAGCTACCTGTCGCTAGCATTGGGTCGCTAATGATGACAATACGGTTTTCAAGGTTTGGTGATGCCAAGTATTCAACATAGATCTCAAAATCTTCTGCCGTCGTATGTTTTCGGTACGCTGAAATAAAGGCACTTTCTGCACCGTCAAAATAATTGAGCAATCCTTGGTGCATCGATAAACCTGCACGCAAAATTGTAGCTAACACGGGTTGTTCCTCGATCAATGTCGTTTTTGCAATGCCCAAGGGTGTTTCCACTTCTGCAGGGATGTAATTTAAGGTCTTCGAAAGTTCATAAGCCAGCACCTCGGAAATGCGCTCCATATTTTTCCGAAAACGCATCGAATCTTTTTGAATTTCTGTACTTCGAATTTCCGCGATGAAATGGTTGAAAATTGACTGTTGAGAAGAGAGGTTGTGTACCATAAACTGAGACGATTTGCCATAAAAGTACAGATTTTCAAAAACTTTAAGCGACCAAAATTGTATTAATATAGAGAAAGCAGGCATTCAGTAAAATGATGCGCTTTATTTTCGGTAATTTTGCCCCAATGTCTGAGAAAAAAAGTCTGAATTTTTTAGTTTTCAAACGCTTGTTGGCGAATACAAAACCGTATAAGAGGATTTTGTTCCTGTCAGTGGCGTGCACTATTCTTCTCTCATTTCTTGGTCCACTGCGCCCCCTGTTGATTGGACAAATGGTTGATCGATTCATGGTGCAGTCTAAGCAGCCAGATATGTTGGTCATCTGGACTTTTATGATTATTGGTTTGCTTGTTCTGGAATCTTTGCTTCAGTTTGCTGGAATGTTTTTTTCGAATCTTCTCGCTCAATCGGTCATCAGGGATTTGCGTACACGTATTTATGGACATTTACTTCGGTTTCGAATGCAGTATTTTGACAAAACGCCCATCGGTTCGTTGGTGACGCGTGTTGTGTCTGATTTGGAGGCAATAACAGAGGTTTTTTCGTCTGGGATTTTAGAAATTGCGGGTGATTTTCTCGCTTTAATTGTTGTGCTTTCGTTGATGTTTTGGACCAATTGGCAATTGACCTTTATGACCCTGTTGCCCATTCCATTTTTGCTCATTGCCACACGTATTTTTGCCCGTGCCATGCAGAAGTCATTTCAGCTCGAACGAACGCAGGTCAACAAATTGAACACCTTTGTGCAAGAACATTTATCAGGAATGTCTATTGTGCAATTGTTCAACCGCCAAAAACAAGAATACACGGTATTCGAGGAAATAAATAAAGGACATCGCCAAGCACATGTGAATGCTGTTTGGGCGAATTCGATCTTTTTTCCAATAGTAGAAATGTTGAGTTCCTTGTCGATAGCTTTCTTAATTGTTTGGGGTGCGGTGATGGCAGGGGGAACCTCCCAAAAAGAGGTGGAATCGATGTACGGTCAGATTTTTTCCTTTACCTTATGGATCGGCCAATTGTACCGGCCTATACGCATGTTGGCTGACAAGTTTAATGTGCTTCAGCGAGGAACTGTGCGCGCTGAACGGGTGTTTGAGATTTTAGACATGGAAGAGTTTGTCCAAGAGCAGGGGAAGAACAACCATTGTGCATTCACTGTACCCATACGTTTTAATGGTGTTTCATTCGCCTATACGGATGAGCAATACGTGCTTAAGGACATCAGTTTAGAGATCAACCCAGGATCCACTGTAGCATTCGTGGGGGCAACAGGTTCAGGCAAAACCACCATGGTGAATCTGCTCGGGCGATTTTATGAGTACAAACAGGGTACAATTCATATTGGTGATGTCGAATTGAGAGACATTGAATTGAATTATTTAAGAAGTAAAATCGCCGTTGTGTTGCAAGATGTGTTCTTGTTTTCCGACAGTATCCATCGTAACATTACTTTAGGTTCACCAGAAATTACACGTGAACAGGTGGTGAAGGCTGCCAAGGCTGTGGGGGCTGATGAGTTCATTTGTCAGCTTCCAGGAGGATATGATTATGTGCTTGGTGAACGTGGAGGTGTGCTCTCTGTTGGACAGCGTCAGTTAATTTCATTTGTTCGCGCTTTTGTGTACAACCCCGAAATTTTAATTTTGGATGAAGCGACATCCAGTGTGGACAATGAGTCTGAGGTCTTGATTCAAAAAGCGACAGAAACCTTGACAAAAGGAAGAACATCCATTGTGATTGCTCACCGTTTATCCACGATCCGCTCCGCAGATCTAATTGTAGTCATGGATAAAGGCAGAATTGTAGAGCAAGGCACGCATACTGAATTATTGACGAAAGAAGGATATTACCGCAAGTTGTATGACATGCAGTTCTCTGAAGAGGATATACAAGAATAGTAGATGACGAGATTGAAGATAGGCGGTGTTCCTGAGCATTTCAACTTGCCATGGAGAATGGCGATTGAGAGAGGGAAATTTGCAGAGGTGGGCATAGATGTCCATTGGAGCGACATGAATGGAGGAACGGGTCAGATGATTCGTGGCCTTGAATCGGGTTCTATAGATGTAGCGGTATTGCTTACCGAGGGAATCACGCGCGCCGTGCTCCAAGGATTGAAAGCACGCATCGTTCAGGTGTATGTAAAAACACCATTGCAATGGGGGATTCACGTTCCCTATCATTCAACTATTGAACATGTACACGACATTACCAATCCAACTTTTGCCATTTCGCGCGAAGGTTCAGGTTCACATTTAATGGCTTATGTATTGGCAGATCGTGAAAAATGGGAAGCGACTGCGTTGAATTTTAATGTTGTAGGAGATATTTATGGCGGACTTTGGTCCCTTCAACACGATCAAGCTCAAGTATTTCTATGGGAGAAATACACAACTTTTCCTTTCGTTGAGCAGAAGAAATGTAAACGTGTAGGAGAGGTGCTGACCCCATGGCCCTGTTTTGTGATTGCTGTGCGTGAGGATGTATTGGAAAACCACGGTGCACTTATTTCAGAAATGTGTAAGGTTGTAAATACCAGCGCCCTTAATTTAAAAAACGATTCCTCTGCTGCGGAAGTATTCTCATGGCGCTACAACATTCCATTAGAGCAGACTAAAATGTGGTTAGCTGATACTGAATGGAATAATCATGTGGGAATTCGAAAAGAAGAATTGGAAGGTGTGGTGAACACACTCACTGACCTTTCACTGATTTCAAAAGTACAAGCTGATTGTTGGGAGGAAAAATTAATGATGAATAACGAATATTAAATTGACAAGAATGAAAACTGGAGTGCTACTCATCCAACTCGGAACACCCGATAGTCCTAGCGTAGGAGATGTTCGCAGGTATTTATCTGAATTTTTAAATGACCCACGTGTCATCGATATTCCTTGGTTGGCTCGGAAAATATTAGTGAATGGAATCATCGTGCCTTTTCGAGCTCCAAAATCCGCGAAGATTTACAAAGAACTTTGGGAAAATAGCGGTGGTGTATCGCCATTGATGACACACACGAAGCGTCTTGTCGAATTGGTTTCAGACCGATTTAAAGGACAAGATGTGACCATAGAAATGGCAATGCGCTATCAAAATCCATCAATGGATAAAGTGTTGGAACGCATGCATAGCGCCAATTACGATCAAATCATCATTATTCCTTTGTTCCCACAATATGCAAGTGCGTCGACAGGTTCCGCAATTGCCAGAGCAATGGAAATCATACAAAAATGGTGGGTCATTCCCGAAGTGAAAATTGTGAGTCAATTTTGGAATCATGAGGGATACATCGACGCTGTGGTTGATCGCGCCAAGCAATTTGATTTCAAAGAGTACGACCACATCTTATTTTCCTACCACGGATTACCTGAGCGTCAAGTGGATAAGGTATATGAGGACACAGACCTTTGCGGAGATCAGCCTTGTGATACTGAAGTGAACGAGAAAAATAAGTTTTGCTACAAGGCAACAAGTTACGCTACCACACGCTTGATTGCAGAGCGTTTGGGTTTGAAAGAATCAGATTATACCGTATGCTTTCAATCGCGCCTAGACAAGAAATGGTTGACTCCTTTTTCTGATAAAGTGGTTGAAGAATGGGCGAAAAAAGGCGCAAAGAAATTGTTGGTTTTCAGCCCAGCTTTTGTAGCCGATTGCTTGGAAACCATCATTGAAATTGGCGGCGAGTACCAAGAGATCTTCGAGGAACACGGCGGTGAAAAAATTCAACTGGTTCCAAGTTCAAACGACCACCCAAGGTTTGTGGACTGCATTGTGGAGATGATCGAAGAGAGAATTTAATTACGAATTACGAATTATTTGTTAGTAACATGAGCTTTCGAAGTATAATCAAATCTTTTAGCGCAGCGGTCTTTTGTCAAAAAGTCCTTTGTCTTAATGTCTTAACATCTTAATATCTTGATGTCTTTCGTCTTTTGTCAAAAAGTCCTTTGTCTTAACATCTTGAAATCTTAACATCTTGATGCCTTTCGTCTTTTTGTCTTTTGTCTTTAAGCAGGAGTTTTGTACTTTTGTACGCTGTTAAATATGAATCAATTTGAATTATGAGCAATACAATGGAAAAATTGTCCTATAAAGTAAAGGATATCAGCTTGGCTGATTGGGGGCGTAAAGAGATCAAACTTGCTGAAGCAGAAATGCCAGGTTTGATTGCCCTAAGAGAAGAATACGGAAATTCAAAGCCATTGTCTGGGGCACGCATCGCTGGATGTTTGCACATGACCATCCAAACGGCAGTGCTGATTGAGACATTGATCGAGCTAGGTGCTGAGGTTTCTTGGTCTTCTTGCAACATCTTCTCAACACAAGACCATGCCGCTTCGGCTATTGCTGCCGCTGGAATTCCAGTATTTGCATGGAAAGGAATGAATGAAGAAGAATTTGATTGGTGCATCGAACAAACGATTTTCGCTTTTGAAGGTGGAAAGGCATTGAACATGATCTTGGACGATGGTGGTGACCTTACAAATATGGTGTTTGACCGTTTTCCTGAATTAACAGAAGATATCAAAGGTCTTTCTGAAGAGACAACAACTGGCGTTCACCGCCTTTATGAGCGCGTGAAAAACGGAACTTTGGTCATGCCTGCAATCAATGTAAATGATTCAGTAACGAAGTCTAAATTCGACAACAAATACGGATGTAAAGAATCATTGGTGGATTCAATTCGTCGTGCGACAGATGTGATGATGGCAGGAAAAGTTGCTGTGGTTTGTGGATATGGTGATGTTGGAAAAGGTTCAGCAGCATCATTGAAAGGTGCTGGAGCACGCGTGATCGTGACGGAAATAGATCCAATTTGTGCACTTCAAGCGGCAATGGATGGATTTGAAGTGAAGCGTTTGGATTCAGTAGTACACTTGGGTGACATCATCGTTACAACGACTGGAAACAAAGACATCGTTGTAGGTCGTCATTTCGAAAACATGAAAGACAAAGCGATTGTTTGTAACATTGGACACTTCGACAACGAAATCGATATGGCTTGGTTGAACTCCAACTATGGTTCAACGAAGTACACGGTAAAACCTCAAGTAGACATCTACAATGTGAAAGGCAATGAAATCATCATCCTTGCTGAAGGACGTTTGGTAAATCTTGGCTGTGCTACAGGTCACCCATCTTTCGTGATGTCAAACTCCTTCACGAACCAAGTATTGGCTCAATTGGAGTTGTGGGCAAACAGCGCGAGTTATGGAAATGATGTGTATATGCTTCCGAAACATTTGGATGAGAAAGTAGCACGTTTGCACCTTGCAAAGATTGGTGTTGAATTGGAAACATTACGACAAGATCAAGCAGATTACATCGGAGTAGCAGTTGCTGGACCGTTCAAAGCGGAACACTACCGTTATTAAAATTGTATAGAATTAATGTGAAAGGACGATCCAATGGGTCGTCCTTTTTTTATGTTAAACTTTCAGAGTGAGAATGAGAACGAGAGCGTGTTTGAGCGTGAGCTGTCTATATTCTACCAGCGAAGCGGCCGATAAATTAGAGTTAGAATGAGAACGAGAGCGTGTTTGAGCGTGAGTAGTCAATGTTCTATCAGCGAAGCGGTCCATTGTCCCTTAGTCTTTTGTCTTGATGTCTTTTTTTGGAACATAGAACATGGAACATTGATTTTTATCATTTTATATGGCCAGCATCCGCAGCCATCAGCGAAGAGATGGATAAATCAGCGTGAGAGTGAGAAGAAGAGCGTGTTTGAGCGTGAGCACTATATATTCTATCAGCGCAGCGGTCTATGCTCTATCAGCGCAGCGGTCCATTGTCTCTTGTCTTAATGACTTTTGTCCTAAAAAAACAAACCCCCTCCGTTGCCGAAGAGGGTTTTTATATAGACGTTTCTCGCTATCTGAATAAATCAGGAAGAAAGAAACGAGTAAGAATCCGCCAATGACGGACTCTATAAAGATGCTTGAAATACCAGCCCTAACTCGCAATTAGTAACTCGTAACTCGTCATTCGTAACTCGTCATTCGTAACTAGTAATTCGTTATTCGTAATTAGTAATTAGTAATTAGTAATTAGTAATTAGTAATTCGTCATTCGTAACTCGTAACTCGTCATTCGTAATTAGTAACTCGCAATTCGTAATTTCAATTACATCATCCCCGGCATTCCACCCGGCATTCCACCCATAGCTGGTCCATTTTCCTCAGGTTGATCTACAACAACACATTCCGTTGTCAACAACATGGCTGCGATGGAGGCTGCATTTTCAACAGCGATGCGCGTTACTTTCGTTGGATCGATAACTCCGGCAGCATAAAGCATTTCATACTTTTCAGTACGTGCATTATATCCGAAATCATCTTTCCCTTCTTTCACTTTCTGAACGATTACAGCACCCTCACCACCAGCGTTGGCAATGATTTGACGCAATGGCTCTTCTACTGCGCGCTTCACGATTTGAATCCCTGTGAGTTCATCTTCGTTTTCGCCAGTCAATGAATCCAATGTTTCAATAGCACGGATTAAGGCAACACCTCCACCAGGAACAATTCCTTCTTCCACAGCAGCACGTGTCGCAGCCAATGCATCGTCAACGCGGTCTTTCTTCTCTTTCATCTCAACCTCTGTTGGCGCACCAACATAAAGCACAGCAACGCCGCCTGCTAATTTCGCCAAACGCTCTTGCAATTTTTCACGGTCATAGTCGGAAGTGGTAGATTCCATTTGAGCTTTGATTTGTCCAACACGGGATTGAATATCCGCGCTCTCGCCACCTCCATTTACAATCGTTGTATTGTCTTTATCAATTTCAATTTTCTCCGCTGTCCCAAGCATTTCCAAGGTTGCGTTTTCCAATGTAAATCCACGTTCTTCGGAAATCACTGTTCCACCCGTCAAGATGGCGATGTCTTCCAACATGGCTTTTCTGCGATCACCAAATCCGGGTGCTTTTACAGCTGCAATTTTCAATGAACCACGCAGTCTATTCACGACCAAGGTAGCCAATGCTTCACCGTCAACATCTTCAGCGATAATGAGTAGTCCGCGACCTGCTTGAACTACAGGCTCTAGTATAGGCAACAGTTCCTTCATGTTTGAGATTTTCTTCTCACAGATCAGAATCATTGGTTTATCCATTTC
>CAMBMC010000041.1 GCA_945868555.1 Chitinophaga pinensis
ATGGGTTGGTTCCCAGGGTATGCAATTGACCTAGAGTCAGGTGCTCGCTTGTACATGGCCTTTGGTGAGTGCTCATTCTTGGGTGCTGAAAATGGTGCGGATATGATTTGGAATCCAACCGATCGTTTTGTCAATAGTGTCGGTTCTCCATTGTTGGGTGGTGTTCAACCTTTCTATGTATTTAGCTACAAACAAGCAACTATCAATAGCTACGTTTCTGGTTACGATTACCCGGCATACATCCCTTCTGAAGGCGAAAACAATACAACGAATGCGGTATACAAAAAATACCTTGAAGTAATGGATAACAACTCGGCTGCGAAGCGTGAGTTGTACGGAAGCTTAACTTGGGTGGCTTACCCGATGCTGACTCCGGGTCAAGACTTGTTGTCAACGGATGTGAAAATTCGTTTGAGAATCAATAAGGAGTACAAAAACTTCGTTGGTTCAGGAGAAAACAACGGTAAACCAATGTATTCTTGGTCTATGGATGATATCTTCACGGAAACAGCTAGTGCTGATGCCTTGACTAAAGCACTTAGCTTGATCAATGTGGTACCGAATCCTTACTACGCATTCTCTGAATACGAGCGTACGCGTTTGGATACACGTGTGAAAATCACGAACCTTCCTGAGCGTTGTACGGTGAAAATCTACAGCTCAAACGGAAAGTTGGTTCGTACCTTCAAAAAAGACAGTCCGATTACATCACTTGATTGGGATTTGAACAACTGGAAAGGTATTCCAGTGGCTGGTGGAGTGTATTTAATCCACGTGGAAGTGCCAGGAGCAGGAGAGGTGATCCTCAAATTCTTCGGAGGTATGCGTCAAGTTGACTTACAAGGTACTTAATTGATTTAAAAGAAATAGTGAAATGAAAAGTTCAACAATGAATATAAAGAACATCCTTTTCAGCGGAGCAATGGCGTTCAGTATGATCGCAACTGCAGGTAATGAAGACCGCGTGGGTTCTGCAGGTGCATCGCACTTGTTGGTGAATCCATGGGCACGAAGCGCAGCTTTTGGTGATGCGGGTATTTCAAGTGTAAACGGGCTTGAAGCGACGTACATGAATATCGCTGGTCTTGCATTTACGGACAAAACTCAAATCAAGTTCAACTACAGCAACTGGATGGGTTCTGCGGGTATCTCAATGAATAGCGCAGGTATTGCTCAACGCATTTCTGAAACGGATGTCATTGCAGTGAGTGTGCAATCGTTAAACTACGGTGATATTCCAATTACTACGGTAGCAAACCCTGAAGGAAACATCGGTTTCTTCTCTCCAAGAGCGAATATCTTCAACGTAGGTTATGCACGTGCGTTTTCTCAATCAATTTATGGGGGAATTAACTTCAAAGTGATTTCTTCAAGTATTTCCAACCTGAAATCTACAGGTATGGCGATTGATGCAGGAATCCGCTACGTAACGGGTGAAAGAGATCAAATTAAGTTTGGTATCGCATTGAAAAATGTAGGTCCTGTAATGCGCTACAAAGGAGATGGACTTGCACAACAAGTGGATTACCTAAGTACTGGTTACACGGCATCTTTGGAGGAGCGTTCAGCAAACTTTGAAATGCCTTCGTTGTTGTCTATCGGTGGTTCTTATGATTTCCTTTTAGGTGGTCCTAAGTCAAAACCAGCGATAGGAACAAGTACTGAAACTTCAGCAGCTCAGCACAAATTGACTTTGGCACTAGGATTTACAGCGAACTCATTCTCTTACGATCAATTCCGTCTCGGATTGGATTACGGAATGGTTGGTGAGAAAGTGGCATTTAACCTTCGTGGTGGTTTTGTGTACGAAAGAAACCTTCTTTCTGTTGAGAACCGTTCAAATGCATTGGTAGGGCCAACAGCTGGTTTCTCACTTGATGCTCTGGTAGGTGAAAACAAAACAGCTTTGGGTATCGAATACTGCGCTCGTTTTGCAGGGATCTTCGGAATCATCCATACAATCGGTGCAACAATCGATTTGAAATAATAAAAAGAATTTTCTACTTTTGAAATACCAAGAGGGCCCTAGTGGCTCTCTTGTTTTTGTTTAATACCACCACAAGACGATAATTATGTCACAGATAAGTTACTATACAGAGGAAGGTTTGAATAAGTTGAAGGAGGAGTTACACCAAATGAAAACGGTACAGCGCCCTTCTATTTCAGAACAAATCGCTGAAGCGCGAGACAAAGGTGACTTGTCTGAAAATGCAGAATACGACGCGGCGAAAGAAGCACAAGGATTGCTCGAAATGAAAATTTCTAAGCTTGAGGCGGTCATCTCAAATGCACGACTCATTGATGAGACGAACATCGATTCATCGAAAGTCCTTATTCTATCGAAGGTGAAAATTCGAAACCTTGCGAATGGGATGGAGATGGAATATACACTCGTTGCTGAAAATGAAGCAGATTTAAAAGCCAAAAAGATTTCTATTGATTCTCCAATTGGCAAAGGATTGCTCGGAAAGAAACAAGGTGATTTTGCTGATGTTCAAACCCCAAACGGAATCATCAAGTTTGAAGTCGTGGAAATTTCCCGATAAACAGATGAGCACCATTTTTTCTAAAATCATTTCAGGGGATATTCCTGCATTCAAGGTGGCTGAAAACGATGATTTCATGGCTTTCCTGGATATAAATCCCTTGCGTATGGGTCATACGCTTGTTATCCCGAAACAAGAGATCGATTATTTCTTCGATATCACACCTGATGACCTCGCCAAGTTGATGGAGTTTACGTCTTCAGTGGCCAAAGCAATAAAATTGGTTTTTCCGTGTAAGAAGATCGGTATGACTGTGATTGGTTTGGAGGTGCCACATGCACACATTCATCTGGTACCCATGGATGGGATTGCAGACATGAACTTTTCAGGACCAAAACTAAACCCTTCAATGGAGGAGTTGGATGAAGCAGCAAAACGCATCCGTGTGGCTATAGCCGCGAAATAAGCTGAAAAACTGCGCATCCAAGTACCAACATTCCACTCATCGCCTTGAACGTCGTTAGAGGTGCATTACTTTTAGGTCGAAAAAATAAGGCATTGCAAAACTTCCGGTAGAATTCGGTCAATGCATCAATTCTGGAGGCAAACACTACGAAAATCCCAATAAATACAACCGCAAAAGCAATTGTAATCCATGGTTGTCTGTAGGCATCAAGTTCTTGTGCACTCACCGAAGTAATGATCGTGTCAATTCCAAAGCCACTCACAGCACCATAGAGCACAATTAAGTGCAAAATAAAGATCGGCAAGGTATTTTGTCCTACAGCGAGCAATGTTTTGTTTATGGAGGTTTTATTGCGTGTTGCAAGGATCACGCACATAACTAGAACCAAAGCCATGGAAAAACGCAAAAAGAAGGAATCCATTAAACGGAAAAAGTGAATGGGTTTGTCCATGAAGTGACTCAAAACTGCGTCACAGGACAAACGAAACAAGACCTGGATGACAATCAACGAGATCGCAGCAATCAACAAGTTGCGGAGTCCATGTTTAGAAGTGGCATCAAATCCACGAGCAATCAAGGAGCCAATGAAAGCGCCACCAAGGACATAGCCACAAAAAGGAAATACGCTGAATACGCTGTGCTCTCCCCCAAAGAAATTATTGAATGCATCTGGTAGAAAAGGCAGTTGTGCGTGAGTATCGTAATACTGAACAATTACAGGTTGCATAAAAATACAGCTTAGCGCCGCAGCCATCAGAAAATGGGGAATATAGTGCATTTTCTTAATGAAATGTGCGAAGACATAAATGCCAATCGTGAGAAACAAACCAATCGCAATACAATGCAGGATGTGAAAGGTGTAAAAGCGATCTCCGACAAGGTGTGTGAAATAAGTGAAGGGGTTGTAATGAAACTCTTTCGTAAATGCAATCCATTCTTCTGCCCATGTACCCGTATTTTTTACAATGGTTCTATAATTAATTTGTACCAAATAGGCCCAGCCCAATAAGGTCCCCACGCGAATTAACCCTTTCTTTACACGTTCTGAATTGTATATATCACTGCCCTTTCGTTCAAGTAGATACATAAAAACCACACCTGTAATGGTAAGGAATAGTGGGGCCGTATTGCCACGGATTGCACCGAAAATGGAATATGCCCAACCGTCTTTGTCCTTGAATTGCTGGTCGAGCCACATCACAATGAAGTGCCCCTCAAGCATAAGTAAAATGGAAATGGATCGTGTTACATCAATGAAAAAAAGGCGGTCGGCGGATTTTTTTGGGTTCAGTTCTGCCATCTATTAGCTTTTTTTCTTTTTGGGGTTTGAGGTCGCATATTTGTCGGAATGCGAAACCGTAATTCTTTTTGAGATCACAAATTCATGACAATCCCGCACGACTGTTAATGTCACGATATAGGTTCCATTTTTTTCGTAATAGTGTTTCGGGTGGTATTTCTTTGAGACACTCCCGTCTCCAAAATCCCATAAGATCGAATTGTAATACTTCGTGCGGTTCTGAATGCTGATGTTTGTCCAATGTTCACGTATACTGAAATCCATAATAGGAGGCATGGGCATTGGATGACTCAAACTATCCAATTTGAAATAGCTGGAATTATCCCGAATAATTTTACTCGCTGTACCAATGAGCGTCGCTTTCCAATCTTGGTTCAGTTTGATTGGCGAATAGTCACCATTGGAGGTTTTATTGTAAAATGCTGTATAAAAGGTCGTGGCAATCGTATAGCTTCCATTGAAATTGGGATGCTGATTGTCTGACTCATACAGATTGATTTCGGGATGATTCTCGAGGATGTCTTTCCATACCAATCCGACAGGAACAATAGGGTAGTCGAACTCGTGTTGCAAAAGTGTGTAACCATACAGGATGCGCGTCTGCATCTTATCGTATGTATTGTTTGCTTCTTGATCTGCAAAGCCATCTTTGTACCCCCAGGTCATGTAAAAATAGATTTGAGCACATGGACTAAAGGTTAAAACTGAGTCTATCAACTGACGCACATAAGGAATGGTTTCCGTCATGATGACACTTGAGTCTTGGGCAAATTCTCTACTAAATCCTTGAATGACAACAATGTTCCAAGGTTTTGATTTCATCTTGGAGTAGGTAGTAGGTCGCTCAGAATGCTGCTTCAGTGTACTTCCGCTTACCGCAATTGAATCCGCATACACCGTTTGATTGTTGGCTTTTGCAATGCGTTCAAAAAGCTTAGGCATGTTGTTGTAATGCGTGTAACTATTCCCAATAAACAATACATTTTGATTCTGAGCAAAGGATTGAAAATTGGCAATAATGAAGATGAGAAGAAGCAGTCGTTTCATTGGCTCTGGTATTATTTATTCTCTTTAGAAAATCGTTTTCGAATAGGAAAAACTATGCCTAAAATCCGATCATAAAACGCAGTCAATGGCTTAATGTAATAGACCATCACGGCAAACAGTGAAATAAATAGCGCCGCACCAATTGCTGCTTCATAGGGATTCAGTGAATTCATGTCACGTGAAATGAATTTAGCAATGCCAAAGTGAATGATGGCACCATAAAGTACAATCATGTGCACAACGAAAACAGGTAAGGTATTTCGACCCATGAAAATGAATAAATTGTCTTTGATGGTAAAAAGCTTTTCTACCAGCGACAAAATACCCAATACCATTAAAATCATCCCAAGGTTTTCGAACAACCAATTTCCACTTGCAAGATACTCAATCCCAAAGCCAAATGAACGTGTCATGAAGTGGTGAACGAAGTATAAAAACTGGGTGGAAAAAAAGAACATCAAAAACCCAGTGGCAAGCAAAAATCCAGGGATGATCCATTTGCTTTTGTTCATCCATGCAGTATGCAGCAAAACACCTATACCCGCACCAAAGAAGGTATACCCCAAATGCGGCGCAAGGGGAAACATTGATCGATGGGATGGAGCATGAATGATGTTCTGAATGAAATTAGGCCAACCGTAGGGCCAAGGAATCACCCCCGCCTCGTTGCGTATTTTACTCAATGGCGCCCAAAAGGAGAAAATGACAAGCGAGAAGACTAAATAATACACCCAAAGCGGGATAACTTTGATCAAACGATACAAGCCGTATGTCAACAACAAGCCTAGTATTCCAAAACCTATACATTGTAGAATGTGAAATCCTTTAGGCATCAATATATAGCCCCAAAACAGCAATTCTGCCACACGCTTAAATCCTTTTTTAACGCGTTCATTTCCGAAGAATGGTTCGCCTTTATTGGCATAAAGCAGATACACAAAAATTAATCCCGTCATGGTCAAGAACATAGGTGATGTGTACCCACGAATGATGTGCCAGCAGTCATACCAGAAAAAATCAGGATTCACAAAGTGAGCGTCCGGACTTCGAAAGCGTGACCCCAAGGTTTGATCCACAAAGTGCCCTTCAAGCATCAAAATAATGGCAATTGAGCGCGCCATATCAATGAACATTAGTCGAGGACGCTTTACCGGTATCTTACTCATTGGATTCGTTAATTTGGCTGCAAAGGTATTAATTCGCACGGATGCATCCAAACTATAAGCCTTCGCCCAACACACGAATGGCAATTGGACTTGCATAACCTTTGAAATAAATATACACTGGTGTGGAGAAGAGACCTTTAGGAATTTGTTCGGCAGATGTGAATTGAATGTTAGTTTCTGTAAAGGCTTTAATCTCATCTTCCATGGTCACTTGAACGATGTTTCCGTTGAAGTCAATTCGATCCAGTTCCAATGGTTGATCGCTCTTGTTTTTGAACACGATATTTTTTACCCATGTAACTCCCTGTGCGACTGAACCTAGATCCACAGATGTAGGTGAAATTTCAGTATAAAATGCTAAACTGTCCTTTTGGATGGATTCAACACTCTGGATTTCTATCTTTCGCTCGATCGCAGCAGCTCTTGAGTAAACGGAGTTGCGCTGGTCGTTGACGTTGTCGCTGGTCAATTGATTGGCGGTGTATTCTCCAAAAGGAACTTGCACAAAGATGACAAAACCTCCATTCTCCGCTGTTCCATCCAAATAAGGAACAAAAACACCATTTTCGAAGTTGCGTAAATAATTCATAAAGGAGGAAATTCTTCGCTTCGTCAAATTGACATTGTAGGCAGTTTTGTGCAATGGACTCGCAAAACCTTGAACAGTGACTTTAATGCGTGCACCTTTTTTCAATTCTTCCAGCAATAAATCTCTGAACAAATAAAGGTCTTTCACACCTTGATCGACAAATTCGATGAAAAAACTTTCGATGTCCTCGCGTGCATCCTCCGCTTTTACTCCACTCAATCCATTGGCATATTCTTTTTGATATTCAGGCAGTAACTTCCGGTAGTCTTCGTAACTCGCAAGATAGTTCACTTTTGTAATGGTGTCTTGCGTTTTAGGATCTGGACAATCGTTATGAAAGAAAAGTGTGACAGGTAAGCGCTTATTCAAATCTGCTAAAGTCTCTTTGGGTGTTGGAGGAACAATAAGCACAGGGGGTGCCGCTGAAAAGATATCGCTGCAGCAGGTTGGGTTTTTACTGTAAAGGACCCCAAGACGATTGCTTGAAAAATAACTGGTATCCCCAGATTTAAAATAATAGAGATCATTCGCAGGACTATTGATCGGGATTCCAACATTTTTTGGTTCACTAAACTGCGTGTTGTAGGGAACGGAAAAAACATCATATCCACCAAAACCGTCGTGCCAAGACGACGAGAAATAAAGTGTATTCGTTCGTTGATCCCACCAAGGTGACAATTCGTTGTCGACTGAATTTATCGTTTTAATGGCGCGTGGTTTGGCGTACTCATTCCCGTTTTTTATCGCCGAAAACCAAATATCCATGCCGCCTTCACCCCCTTCTCGGTTCGAAGAGTAAAACAAGACTTCTTGACCATCCATCATTCCTATTGCAGGCATTGAGGTGTTGCTTCCACCCACATTGATGAGTTCTCCCAAGGAATCTGGAGCTGTCCATTTGCCATTTTCAAAGCGCGAAACCATGATTTTACAGCTGTAATTGAATCCTTCGTCGGTGCACAAGCTGAAATAAAATCGTTTTCCATCTATTGAAAAGGCACCATTCCCTGTGCTGAATCCAGTAAAAAACAAATCATCAATGCGCTGAGATTGACTCACAGAACCTGAATCAAGTGTTGACTGATATAGCCGTGTTTTATAACTCTTGGTATAGACCTCTTCACCTGAACCAATGGAATCTGCCCGCAGTGAGGAGAATATAAAAGATCCTCCTGAAATCGTATGTCCAAACTCAGAATTGGGTGTGTTGACAGTTTCTGGTAAGCGCGAAAACACGAGGTTCGCGGTGTCCTTAAGGGCTGATTTTGCCCATAGGCACGATTCCATCTCGCGTTTTGCTTTCAGGTAGGGGTATTCTTTTTTTTCCTTGGCAAACTTTTTCTTTGCTTTTTTGAATGTTTCCAAAGCTGAGTCGTACTTGCCATTGCACTTTTGCATCAGTCCAAGGTAAATCAATGACATAGGATAGAGCATCGCCTCTTCGCGATCATATACTTTTTCGTAGTAAAATTCGGCTTTTCGGTAATCTTTAAATGCCCGCAATGCTTCTGCGTAATTCCACAAGGTTTCAACGGAATTGGAATCAAGTTCCATAGCCATTTCATACAACTCAACGGAATAATAATAATCTCCATTGCGGTATTTATCCTCTGCGGCTTTTAAATATTGCGCGAGTCTTGACTGCGCTGAAATCCCAAAGGATGCGCATACAAAAACCAGTATTAAATGAAATCTGGACATACGCGGTGTTGCATCTTTTTGGGTTTAAATCGGCTCAGGATATAACGTGTTGCAATTTCAAATCCGCCACGCATGTTGCTGGCTGGAACCAATTTTGAAAAGTTAATGTCGTAACTCAATCCAACAAACCAACTTTGGTAATCCATGCCCACACTGACATAGGCAGCATCTGCTGTTCGGTACCAGATTCCAGCATATATGGCCTTGTAGTCGCCTCGCTTGTTGATTAATGTGTATTTCAGTGAAGACCCAGCGACGAATTCTCGGTATTTCCCTTGAACGGATAGATTGAACGAAGGAATCAAATCCCAATCGGAATCGATGGCGTAAATGCCTTTGACGAATAGGTTGTAGCGAATGTCGCGAGGAATGACGGACGTGTAGAATCCTTGATTTGGTCGGTTTAAATTAAATGCACCAAATCCCGCTGTAATTTTTTCGCGTTTATTGATCAAGTACTCATATATAACACCCGCACCAACTGAGAGATTTGTTTTTCTGTCGGTTTGAAACAACTCATTCGTAGGAAGATTCGGGTCGAATTGTATTCCATTGAATTGGTTGTCAAAATAAAGCTGATTCCAATTGATTTGTCGATGATTCATCCCAAAATTCATGCCCCCACGAAGGATGTGGCTTGAATCGGATGTCAGTTTGAGTAGATAAGAAATGTTTGCTTGAAGCTCGGTGGTCTGCAATTTACCATCGCCCACGGCATCGTGAAAAAAGAGGAGGCCGACACCAAGATTTCGATAGTTTGGCAGGTGCATGTCTGCCGACAAAGAAAGGGTACTGAAGGGAACGGTGACACTTCTCCATTGATTGCGGTAATTCCCCACGAAGCGATAATCCCCGTCAAAATGACCTGCATGACCTGGGTTTTGAAACATGGGGATATCATTGAACTGCGACCAATGGATGTCTTGAGCCAGTGAAATGCTGAATTTCATCAGTACAATCAATCCAATAAGTAGAATTCTTTGAATCATTCCATTGTCAAGTGAACTTAAAACTAATGAAATTCTTTGAAAGTAGGACGAATCGCTGCGCGAATAGGGATTTGATCCCTTCGGGAATTTGCTCCCTTCGGGTAAGGGAAAATTACAAGTTACGAATTACGAATTTCGGAGAAAGATTAAGTCTTTAAGCGAAGCGGTCTTTTCTCTTTAAGTCCGCAAAAGGGGATGGTCTTTTGTCTAAACTTGAGATATTATTTTTATCCTTCAAAAAAGAGTAACAACGCAATCACACCAATCAATACCATCAGGAGGTACAATTTTGGGTCGCGATAAATGGGTTTTTTGCCGCGCTTTGTCAGTCGTTCGTAATCGTGGTACAATTTGCTGAAATTTTGATTGCGTTGAATTTGTTCCAGCGATGGCTCTATCGGCCTGTCATCTTGCTTAATGCTGAATTTTCTCATAGCGATGCGGTCCATTTATTTTTAAGCTTTTCAAGAATGCGATAAACGCGCATTTTTGCATTTGCCTCTGTGATATTGTAAATTTCTGAAATTTCTTTGAAACTCATTTCTTGGAAAAAACGAAGTTCAATCAAATCCAAATGTTCTTGTTCCATTTCATTCAATAGCCCAACCAATTTTTCTTGGTCTTCTTGAGTCATGTATCCCAGGAGATTTCCTTCGGTACACAGATCCTTCATTCTCCAGTCTTCAATCTCAACGGTATACCCATTTTTTTGAGCCCTGAAAAACATAGACACTTCATTCTGCGCAATGCGAAACAACCAACTTGAAAAAGGCAATCCTCGGTCTTCATATTTAGCGATGTTGGCCATTGCCTTGATGAAGGTTTGTTGTGTAAGGTCGTTGGCCACTTCCTCGTTACCGCCTAAGCGCTTAAAAACGAAACGGTAGATGCGCTTGAAGTAATTGCCATACAATTCACCAAAGTATTTCTGATCTTTCTTCGCCAGTTCGATAATCTCTGGCTCAGTTAGCTGCTTGATATGTTTCCGTTGCAAGTTCAATACTTAGGTTTTGGTCTTTAAATGGGAAGTTTTAAAAAAGTAACACAAAAATCGCTGTCTATGACAATCATGACATTTCATCAGTACGGTCCAACTAAAATTACAAGTAACCAATATTTAAACATTCCATCAATCGTAGCTACACAATCCGAATAGCTTGTAGAATTTCCTTGATAAATCTTGTTGTTATCGAAGGTGAAAATACAATCCGAAAAGCTCGTCGAATTTCCACGATAAACTTTGTTTCCACTGATCGTATAGATACAGTCTGAATAGCTTGTAGAATTGCCTTGATATATTTTTTCACCACTAATGGTAAACAAACAATCGGAGTAGCTGGTGGAATTTCCGGAGTAAACCTTGTAGCCATCAATTGTATACAAACAATCCGAGTAGCTTGTTGAATTTCCGCGGTAGATTTTATTACCATCTGCGGTGAATTGACAATCTGAATAACTTGTCGAGTTTCTACTGTAAATTTTTTGAATCACAGTTCCTTTGTATTTGGTTAATAATCTGTTGTATAAATATAATTATTTTAAGGCGTGCTCAATGAAACAGGAATAATCTTTCCATTGATCCATTGGTCTCCTGTCAGCGCAAAATTAGCGATAAATTCAGCCATCTTTTCAGCACTTACTGGGGCTTGATATCCTGGAAACGCTTCTTCCAACATTTCAGTCTGTGCTGCGCCCAAGCACAGGCAATTCATTTTTATCTTACTATCCTTAAACTCTTCAGCAAATAATTCTGTAAAACTACACAAGGCCGCTTTTGACGTGGAGTAGGCGCTTAAGCCAGCAAACTTCATGCTTCCTTGGAATCCTCCCATTGAACTGATATTCACGATATGTCCACCACCAAGCATTTGAGGGACTGCGGCTTGTACGGTTTCCATCACACCAATCACATTCACTTGGTAGCATTCCGTCAAATCGCGATGTGTAATTTCTGGAAATGGCTTGTTTACCAACTTCCCTGCATTGTTGATCAAGATATCGATGCTTCCTATGCCTTCAAAAATGGTTTTCGCCTCACTTTGCACATTGTGAAGTAAATCAAATGGAAAGGCAACTACATTGCTGTAGCCCTGAAAATTATCCTCCATTTTTTCAAGGTCACGGGATAAAGCAATCACTCGGTTTTCTGGGTTTGCGGCAAAAATCTCAACAAGTGCCTTTCCAATCCCACGGCTTGCGCCAACGACAACAATGGTTTTTTTACTCATCGAAAGAGATGGTTAGTTCTTCACTTGTTGGGTGCGATTGGCAGGTTAAAATGTACCCCTTCGCCACTTCTTGATCGGTCAAGGCGTAATTCAAATCCATTTTAACTGAACCTTTAACCACCTTCGCTTTGCAAGAACAACACACACCACCTTTGCAAGAATAAGGGGCATCAATCCCTGCATTTTCACTGGCCTCTAGGAGTGATTTCCCATTGGTGTTTAAGGTGAAATTGGCCACTTCTCCGTCAAGTATAACTTTTACTTTGCTGTCGCCAGAATAATTGGCTTGAACTTGAACACTTTCCTGAACCATCAGCACAGGTGTAGTGAACAATTCAAAACGTATTTTTGTGGCATTCACGCCGAAAAACTCCAAAGTTTCTTTTACCTCCATGATCATTTGCTCGGGCCCACAAATAAAGAAGGCATCTGATTTGAGCATGTCCAAGTCCTGCTTGATCAATGTGGTAATTAGTGCTTTATCAATACGTCCCGAAAGAAATCCTTCTTTCGTTTCACCACTCAAGGCATAGTGCCTTTTAACGGCATGTAAACCGTCAAGCTCCGACTTAAAAAGAATATCTGCTTCTGTTCTATTGCCATAAAATAACTCAACCTTGCCGCCGGTAGATTGAAGGTGTTTGGCAATGGACATTATTGGTGTAATCCCACTTCCAGCAGCAATGGCCACAACATTTTTCTCTGTTGAATTTAAAGTGAAATTCCCCTGCGGTTCACTGACTTGAATCTCATCACCAACCTTTAAATCGCGGTTCAACCAAACGGAAATTGTACCATTGGAAACCTCTTTCACTGCAATTGCCAGA
>CAMBMC010000042.1 GCA_945868555.1 Chitinophaga pinensis
GATGCCTATCATTTATCTAGCCCTACACTCACGTGCAGGATCAATCGACCTACCCTCCGGGATCAGGCGAGCAGCCCTCAAGCCCCGGTATACATGGTCTTTCAGTCCGTAAGGTTTACCTTGCCTCCCCCATTGCTGCGGAAGCGGTGAGCTCTTACCTCACCTTTTCACCTTTTCCCCGTAAACGAGGTAGTTTTCCTTTCTGTGGCACTTTCTGTTCCCACACGGTCGCCCCTGTGAGACCTTCCCGTTAGGAAGTACGGCGCTCTATACTGCCCGGACTTTCCTCTTTCCGTCTTGCGACGAACAGCGATAGACCGATCTGCTTTTGACAAAGATACAATGAAACAGGGCGGCAGCCTATTTTTTCACGAAAGTAGTATGCGCGAGGCCCTTGGTTGACGTCATAACGAGTACATAGGTGCCAGACTGCAAGGCAGCAACATTCATCAAAGCGGTTTCACTTTGGAGCATGTATTCCTCTTTCACCAAGCGACCATTTTGATCGAAAATGCGTAACGATTCAATGTTGGCCCCCGCTTGAATTGTCAACTCATCAGATGCAGGATTTGGGAATACTTTCATGTCGTTTGTCAAGGTCTGAACTCCCGCATCAAGGTAACGGTTGACGTCGCGGTATTCAACAGAACGAATCACCTCATTGCCGAAAATTAAATTCGTAACGACTTTGAGAACAGGTGCTTTTTGACCATTGGTCCACCACTCATACTCCACAAATGTTTGCGGAATTGGCAACCAAAAAGGAAATCCAACATTCAAATAAATAGAGTCCAATTCTGTGATGTCATGTTTTACCCGAAGGGCATTAAATGTTCCGAAAGGTGTAATGATTGTTCCATGGCCATCCACTACTGTATTCCTTGTGCGGTACTGTTTCCATTGTACATCCGTAAACTGCGTCAAATCAATGTTTGTATAGCCATTTGAAAATCCTACATCACCAAAAGCGACTGGAAAGTTGAAAATCGTTTCGATGGTATCCGAACGGAAAGGAATCTCATTCCCTTGAATGCTCAAGCCCAATCCAACACTTGTAAGTGCCGTGGCTGTTTTCTTATCGAACTCATTTACCGCATCGATGGTCACAGGTAAAAACGCTGAAGCTTGATCCAAAGGAAGGTTATTCGATTGTACGAAGTAAGTCGCTTGGTAAGCTGGAGGTGCGAAAGACCCCATTTGCACTTGACAAAGCAAGCCTGCTGTTGAAATCAACCCGAACTGCTTTACAATTTGCGCACTTGGTGTTAAGCCAGAAAAATCCCAAGTCATTCCCGGTCCAGCTGTCGTGTAATCAAATGGGAAATCTGCACGCGTACTCATTCGAACGGTATCACCACCGTCGGCTATATCCGCTGATGTGATTGTGATTTGTGCATTTGATGCCGCAACAAAGGCGAACAAAAGCGTGCAGATCTGTAATACTTTTCTCATTCGAGCAGGTTTTTAGTCAGTTAAAAGTAGATAAAGCAGCCCAAATAAATCAAAACCTCTTTCTTATATTTAAACATTGTTCCGAAATATCCTTAAAAAATAGATCCAAAATGTTGAAATTGATGCTACTCCGACACGCCAAAACTGAGAAACAATCCGATACAGGGCTTGATTTCGACCGTCAATTGGCAGCAAAAGGTCAAGTCCAAGCAAAAGCCATGGCGGCTCACCTTACCAACATTGATTTAAGCGACACGGCTGTTCTTTGTTCGGATGCCAAACGAACGCTTGAGACCTTTGATTTTCTTCGGCAACAAAATGACCTCACTTCCTTCATGTTACATCCCGATTTATATCTCGCCGATCGAGAAACCTTGCTAAGCCAACTATGTAAGCAGCAAGGTGATTTCACGATCCTTTTAATTGGACACAACGACGGCCTATCTGATTTGGCCTCCTATCTCACCGACACCTACGTGCATCTTAGCACATGCACCTTATTTACCTTGGATGTTCATGCAGATGATTGGTCTGAAATCACACAAGGAAGTTGCACTATTTCGGAGATGTTTCGTCCGGAGTAGCCTCTGAATTCTTCGAGACATAATCGTAGACAACGGTAAATTCCCGTTCTTCTTTCATGCGTTCTTCCTCAGCTTGCGCCGCAAGACGAATGCGTTCATTCAATTCGGCTTCAAAATCTGGCGGTTCGATTCCCATCTCTTTTTCCACTTCATATTGAAACTTTGGTCGTTGTGGCCCATGTTTTTGGTACGCAAAAGCCAACAAAACACCACTCGCCGCCCCGACAAAGTGTCCTTCCCAAGAAACATGTTCTTTCAGAGGAAAAATTCCCCAAACCATACTCCCATAAGCGAAGATGATAAATAGCGATATGGCTTGAAGCGGTTTAAACTTTCGAATTACCCCTGAAGTAAAAAGAAAGGCCGCTAGCATGTAAATAATTCCGCTCATTCCGATGTGATAAGCACCTTTGTTCTGAGCATAGATCCATAGAAATAGCCCCGTAAACAACCACCCAAAAAGAAAAACACGGAGGGCAATGTCTCGGTAGAAATAAATAAGTGCCGCCAATAAAAAGAAAACAGGCATGGAATTATTCACGATGTGTGCAATGTCATAGGCTGAGTGAATAAAGGGCATGAACAAGATTCCTTTGATTCCCTCCAAACTTCGAGGCAAGACACCTAAACGATGGAAATCATACCGAAAAAGGTGCTCCGCCCAAAACACCAACCACATGCTAACAAGCAGAACTGCTGGATAGAAGAATGCTTCGAAGGACGAACCAAAGGGATGTTTTTTCTCATTCATGGCGGGCAATTGTCAAAAGGTATGCCCATGCGAAAAGTATGACAAGATGTCGCAAAATGCGTTGATTAATTTGTTTTTCTCAACAAAATCAAGGTTCGAGCAGGAACATCCGAGGTAGATAAAATCAAACTATCGGCATTGATCCGGTCGATGTGGTAATTTTCAAGTTCATCCGAAAAAAGAAAACGAAGTGAATCTTGGGCATCATTCATTTTCCACTTGCCTCCTGTCGTTTTTACTTGATTCAAAAAATTCGGTGCCTCCAAAGTCAATTTTTCATTCTCCGAAAAGGTAAAGAAGGTTTTTCCTTTCAGCTTCTTGAATGCTTTATTCATAGCTGTTCGAATCATTTCCCTCGCTTGCTCTGGAATGCTCTTGTAATGTTCTGTGTAATCGATCTCATCCAATTCCCATCTGCCGATAAGCGTTGAAGATTTGTCTGAACAAGAAGTAACTGTGAGTGCAAGAAGTGCAGCAAAGAAAAGATAACGCATCAACTATTTTTTGCTAAAATTAAAGAGAATCAACACAACATGGCACATCAACGAGCGATTGCGTAATTTTGCACCATGGAAGAAATCATCAATAAAGTAGCAGATAGCGGATTGATTCAGCTTGATTTGGCCGATTTTAAGCCGAAAAATGAACTTATTGAACTTGATCTTGCCGCACAGTTGTGGCAGGGATTGGTCATTCGAGAGAAAGATTTCAGAGATTGGATCAAGCAAAATGACTGGACCATATACTCCGATAAGGCGGTATTCGTGCATTGTTCAGCAGATGCCATTGTACCTACTTGGGCCTTCATGCTTGTGGCAAGTGCGCTTGAAGGTGTAGCCAGTGACATCCACATTGGTCAAAAAGACGAATTGTACCGCACCATGATTCACAAGGCGATAGTCGCACAAAACACAGAACAATTTATCAATGGAAAAGTCATCATCAAAGGTTGTTCAGACATTGGCTCACCTGAATATGCGATGGTTGAAATGGTGAAGTTTCTTCAGCCCTTGGTGCAAAGCATCATGTATGGCGAACCGTGTTCGACGGTGCCTGTTTTTAAGAGGAAGAGAATTTAAGACAAAGGATACTTCTTCGCTCTTTGAGCTTCGAAGTTTGAAAGACAAGTGACAAAAGACTCAATTTCACTTCGGTGTCTTAGGGTAGTTACGAATGACGAATTACTAATGACGAATTAGGTGGCTCCACTGCATTGGTCAAGTGAGTTGCGATAGCAGATTTGAAGCCAAGAGTGACGAAATCCAAGTTTCGAAGAACGATCGAATCTTTTGTCTTTTGTCCATTGTCCATTGTCCTTCAGTGTAAGCGTAAGCGGTCTTTTGTCTCAATTCATTGAATTACTTCAAAAACAAAACCTTTCCCCTTCAGCATCTGAACCACTTGGGGCAGAATGACTTTTAAGCGTTCGAAGGATTTCTTATTGTCGTGAAAGACTAAAATATCGCCACTGTGCACGTGCTTTACACTTTTTAGGATTTTTTCGACCGGCACACGTTCATCAAAATCATAGGACAACCAAGACCACATCACAATCGTGTACTTGTCCAAAGCGCGGTCATAGGACCTTGGCATTCTGCCGAACGGGGGGCGGAATAAATTCGATTGGATGACTTTATCTGCTTTTTCAATGGACTTCAAATAATCATCTTTCGACACTTTCATTCCGTGTTCATGAGAAAAGGTGTGATTTCCAATGGCGTGTCCCTGTGCTTTGATCCGGTCGAAAATGTCTGTATGTGCACCTACATTCTTTCCCAAACAAAAAAAGGTAGCCTGAATCTTCTCTTTGTGTAAAAATTCCAGCACCCAATCCGTCACCTCTGGGAGTGGACCGTCATCAAAGCTTAGGTATATTTTTTTTTCAGGGCATGAAAAACCCCACATTCTTTTCGGAAATATCCAACGAAAAAAATGTGGGGTTCTGAATATATGCATACCCTTTAAGGCTTAGCGGTATCTACCATCTGTTGCTGTTGAAGCATTTTTTCCATCTCTGGATCCAGACCTTGTTGACCATTCTCCATTGCTGGCGGACCTGTTGGCTTTAAGAAACCGAAATGAACACCTGCAGCATCAATGACATCCTTCATTTTTGATAAACGAGCCGCGTACAATCCTTGCTGTGACCCTGGACTTGTGCTTTCGCCATTGTCATTTGCGAGTTCTTTCAAACGGTCATAGATAGACGGAAATGATGTTTTGTACAAGGTATTGATTTTACCATACAATCGCTTCGAGACCGCGCTGTATTTGATCCCGAATTCTGGATCCGAACACGTGATGTACAATTTAAAGTACGCATCCAAGGCGGCAAACAAATCACCAGAATTTTCAGGGTTTGAAGAGAAATGAACATCGCTCATCTCAAAATACATAAAGATCGACTCAAGCTGACCAGCAACTGTAGCCGCCAACTTCTCTGCTCCTTTCATGTCGCCTGCACGGAAGAGAATACCTACATATTCGTGCAAAATTCCATCCGACCACGCATTAAACACCAATCCACCGTTGCGGTATTCTTCGCGGGTTTCTTGTGGCTCACCGTAGTCAATAACAACTTCAGCAGGCATTACCTCCAACGAACGATTGATCAGTTTCAGTGCCTTTGCACGGTATCCTTTTGCGCGCTCGTTCAATTTTGACAATGGACCATTGTATTTTATTTCGAACAGCTTCACCAAGGAGTCGGCTTCTTTGTTTCTTCCCGCTCTGCGGTACAATCCGATATTCGACGAATCACGTTGCTCGATGTCAACCTTTTCCAAGAAGTAATTGGCCAAGGAAGCAAAATGCAATCTGAACTGGACCGTATGACGACGTGTGTAATAATCTGTGATGACATCTGGGTTACTCATCTGACCATAATGGTACGTTTCCATCAAATTTTTGTACATTTTCGCTTCGTTGTAACGATTCATCTTGTCGCTCAATGGGCTCAATTCGAACGCCATTCCGTTTTGCTTCACAAATCCTTGGCGGTAAAGTGCAGAAGATACATCCGATCCACCTGGACTTGAGAAGAAGATCCCGCGTTTCCAATCGTTGTTGGCAATCACATCTAGCATCATCACTTGCTCGCGTGTCAAGGCACGCGCATCCATTTTGAAACGAATTTCCTTCAAACAACTTTGTTTTTCAGCTTTCGTAATCAAGCCTGATTTCACTGCATTTTCCGCATTTACAGGAAGAATAAACCCCGTACTTGGGAACACACGAATTTGACGTTCGTTGAACAACAGGATGTTATCGTCATTGCGCACATAGGCCATGATGTCCTTGATGTTTGCAAAATCCCAAGATTCTTCAAATCCGAAGATGGCTTCCTGCAATTGTTTTGACTCTGCTTCACCAATGGTCAACACTTCATTTTGAATGGCTGACATGAGTTCCATCGATGCTTGGTATTTCGCAAAAATGTCGTCTACCGCATTCTTTCCTGCCTTCGTTGTCAACGTGATTTTCAATTTTTCAACGCGGTCAGCAAACTTCGCATCTTTAACTCCAATCGTCATCAAGATAGGTGACAATTTCGTTTCTAGAACAGTAATCGCTTGTGCTACCTGTGGCGCATTGTTTTTGGCCCGCATGGCGATCACTTGTTTAATTTGATCCGGCTTCGCGTTCAAGTAGAACATCTCAATCAGATTGGTGAACAAGACCTGATCTGTAAATCCAGCCGACATCAGAATTTGATCTTCACGGAACTTAATTGGTAAAGGATCAGAGGTATAGGCACGCATCATCATTTGTTCTGTGTACCAGTCGGTTTGCATGAGCGACAAGTTACATACGCGCACATCGGTGCGTACACCTTCCACTTCCTGCATATACCACAATGGGAAGGTATCGTTATCACCATTTGTGAAGATGATCCCATTTTCCGAACAAGATTCTAGATAGTTGTAAGCCAAGTCATGCGCCGATGTTTTTAAGCTTCGGTCGTGGTCATCCCAGCCTTGCATTCCCATAATCAAAGGAACAAATAGACCAAGAAGTGTTGCGACAACAGCTCCATTTGTAGCGCTATCCATCGATCGTCTCAACAGCATCATTAATCCGATTGCTGCGGCACCTGCACCCGCTGTCATGATCCATGTCAAGGTAATAGGCATGGACACATCGCTTCCCAGATCAAGAGTAGCGAAGAACAAAAGACCAGCACCAAAGGCAATCATCACCTTTTTGAAATCATTCTTCGTAAATCGCACAAAGGCTTCATAAAGTGCATATACACCAATCCCAATCCACATGGCAAAGAAATAGAATGAACCTGCAAAGGCATAATCTCGTTCACGCGGTTCGAAGGGTTTTTGATTCAAATACACTACGATCGCCACGCCTGTAAACAAGAAGGCCAAGAAAAGTACAAAGGCATCTTTCGGCGCGCGGTAAAAATGGAAGAACAATCCCACAAGACCAAGAACCAAAGGAAGTAAGAAGAATTTATTGTTTGTTGAATTCTGTGATGTGAAGTAAGGCGCATTTTCTCCTTGTTCACCAAGACGTGCATTGTCGATCATGCTGTAACCGGAAATCCAGTTCCCACGCATGTTATCGCCATGGCCTTGAATGTCATTTTGACGACCTGCGAAATTCCACATGAAATAACGCCAATACATCCAATCCACTTGATAGCGCATGAAATAGGTGATGTTTTCACCAAATGTAGGCAGTCGTTTGCCATCTCGACCAATGTCCGTAGTTGTTCCATCTTCAGCATCATACCCAGACCATTTGATGTAGCCATCGATGCGTTGTTGCTCCACATCCCAGTACATTCTTGGGAATAGGGTCGTCTGTGAATACGTTTTTACGCTGTTTAGGCGATCTTCCGCATTCGACTCAAAGTATTTTTCCTCAATGAATCCTCCATTTTTCGAAACGAAATCGTTTGCTGCCTTTTCTGATTTGAAAGCTTTCACCTCCTTATCCCCTTTGATGACAACAAAACGACGCAGGAAGAATGGTGAACGAGAGTCCCATAATTCGCCGTCATTTTCCTGTGAATTCCAATGAGGACCTGTCAATATTGGCGCAGATCCATATTGTTCACGTTTCAAGTAAGCATGCAGAGTCACAAGGTTTTCAGGGTCATTTTCATCCAATGGCGTATTTGCATTTGAACGAATCACGATGATCGCAAATGAACCGAAGCCAATCATCAATAAGACCAGACCCATTGTCGCGTTGTAAACGATTGCATTTCCTTTTCGCGCTGCAAACCTCAGCATCCAGATACAAGCTGCTACAAGAAGAATCAGGAAGAAAATAGCTCCAGAGTTAAAAGGAAGACCAAAACTATTCCTGAAGGTCACCTCAAAGGCAGATGCTAGGGCAATGGATCCAGGAATGACTCCCTCTTGAATAAATCCAAGCACTGCAATAGACAAAATCCCTGTAAGAATTATCCCTTTCAAACTTGGTTTTTCCACATGTCGGAAGTAGATGATGTAACTAATTGCAGGCACCACAAGGATTCCCAAAAGGTGGACACCAATCGCCAAGCCCAGCAAGAACATGATCAGCAATAACCAACGATTCGGTGAATATTCCTCGGACAGTCTGCCGTTTTTCACCTCAGCCATCTCCTCATCCCATTTCAAGATGGCCCAGAAGATTGCAGCTGTAAACAATGAAGACATTGCATACACCTCACCTTCAACTGCCGAAAACCAGAATGAATCAGAGAATGTGTAGGCCAGAGAACCAATAATTGCACTTCCGAAGATGGCAATTTGATCGCCCGCTGACATTTCGTTTTTATCGCGGAGCACCATTTTTTTCACAAGCAGCGTCAAAGACCAGAACATGAATAGGATAGTCAATGAACTCGAAAGTGCAGACAATCTATTGATCCAAACCGCCACATCCGTCGGGTCAGCGAAAAAGGTAAATAAGCGTCCAAGCACCATGAAAAGTGGTGCGCCTGGAGGGTGACCTACTTCTAATTTATAGGCAGCAGTGATGTATTCACCACAGTCCCATAAGCTTACAGTATCTTCAATTGTTATAAAGTATACCGCTGTTGCAATGAGAAATACCAACCATCCGAGGTACTGATTCCATTTTTTGTACGTCATATTCAATCTGTTTTAGCCAACGTAGGTTGGTCTTGTAAAGTCATTAGTAGGTGCGAATTTAAGAATATATCCCACTCGAAATTTGTTAAAATGTGAAAAAAAGGGACAAAAGACTTAAGGGACAAAAGACAAAGGACTTCTAAAAAGTTACGAGTGTCAAATTACGAGTTACGAGTTTTATCGTAATTATGTTAAGATTTTAGGACTTGTTCAATCTTCGTAATTCATAATTCGTGATTTCAAGACAATCGAGCGCTTCGCCGACCGATTTTAGATTTTATCGATGCGCTTGCTTCCCATTTCAGCAATTGGAAAAGATTTTTTTAAGTTAAGGATGGACAAATTAAAATTTTGTTTCTAAATTTGCACTCCAAAATGACCCATGGTGTAACAGGCAACACGTCTGATTTTGGTTCAGAAGAGTCTAGGTTCGAGCCCTAGTGGGTCAACAAAACAGAGTGAGAGTGAAGCGCGAGAGCGATGAAACTCCACTCTGTTTTTCTTCGCTCTCGCTCTCTTACTCGCTCTCAATTGGTAAATCATTGTATACCTCCATTCAGCTCTTTTTTAGAAATAAGATATTTCACCCATTTATTCAACAAGTGAAAGGAGTACGAAAGTGCTCCTTTTTTTGTTTGATACAAAAGCCCAATGAAAAACAGTGTGACCCTTCGATGAAGACAGGGCCAAAAGCTTATCCCCTAAAGAATCTGGATAAAAGTGAGAGCAGAGTATGAATAAAACATAAGGAAATTGCAAGAGCGAAAGCAATAAGCTCAGCATGAACACCAAATTTATTTTTTTACCTTCTCCTCCACTTTCTTAACCCCTACATAACCAAAACTTGCAAAAGCCGTCGTACATTTGCACTCGAATAGTAGTTAGATCAGGTGATAGATAAGAGGACTTTAGAGAATTCATTTTTTGGCGCGTGGCGTTCAATTGCTTTGTGCGTGGCTTTTTTCAGTGTTGTTGGTTTGCAAAACGAGGCTTATTCTCAAACATTGATTGTCAACGAGGTTTCGAACGGGCCCGCAGGAAATCAAGAATACATGGAACTTGTTGTTGTCAGCCAAACGGCCTATTACGACTGTGGCGTTTCTACTCCTCCGTGCATCGACATTCGTGGATGGATCATCGATGACAACAGCGGTTACCACGGGACTAGTGGTGTTGCACCCGGTGCAGTTCGCTTCTCCTTCGATCCCATGTGGCAATGTGTACCCCTTGGAACAATTATCCTCATCTACAACAATGGCGATCCGAATACAAGTTTACCTCCGCAAGACCTTTCAATGACTGATGGCAACTGCGCCATTGTCACCCCAATCAGCAATACTGCTTTATTTGAAACGAATACCACAACTCCAGGAGCTATCGCTTGTTCCTATCCAGCTGGTGGTTGGACCGCAGGAGGAAACTGGTCCAGCACAGTCATCGCCAACGCTGGTGATTGCGTTCGTTTGGTCGATTTGTCTGGATGTGAGGTGTTTTCCTTGTGCAATGGTTCCGCCAACCTCAACAACATGATCTACTTCACCGGATCTGGCACCGATGATGTATGGTACTTTAATGATGGAAACCCCTTCCAACAAGCAAATTGGTCGGAAGGATGTGCTGACATAACAACATGCGGATCGAACTTACAAACTCCAGGGACGCCAAACAATGCGACCAATGCAGCGTACATCGCTCAATTTAACAATGGCTGTCAAACGATCACTCCTATTTCTGTGAGTGCTACTTCAACGATTGACAACTGCAATTGCTCGGGAACAGCTTCAGCAACAGCATCGGGTTCCATTCCAGGGTATACGTATGCTTGGTACAACGCCACTTTTCAAGCCATTGGTCAGACTAGCGCCACCGCAACAGGACTTTGCTCCGGAACGTATTATGTGATTGCCTCGTCATCCATAGATTGTGCAGATACAGCAATGGTTGTGGTCGGACAAAACTCACCTGCGACAGTTTCTGTTAATAGCGATGTCATTTGTTCGGGAAGTTCAACAACATTGACTGCTACGGCATCTCCAGCGGGAGGTATATTCAATTGGTCACCGACAAATGAAACTACAACATCGATTTCGGTGAGTCCACTGTCAACTTCGACCTATGTCGTCAGCTATACTTCACTTGGTTGCACAGTGACGGCTGTTTCTACAGTGAATGTGAATGCTGCTCCAACCGTAAATGCAGGGACCGACATATCCGTTTGTGCTGGTCAATTCGCCTCACTTTCAGGAGCCATTGGTGCATTTGCCTCCTCTAGTCTTTGGAGTACCCCAACAGGATCGGTCGTGGATGCATCAAGTTTAACGACGAATTTTGATCCAGGAATTCCATCAGGCACAATCACTTTAACCTTAACTACCAACGATCCAAACGGACCTTGTCCGGCATCGAGCGATCAAGTCATCGTTACTGTAAATGCCTTGCCTACGGTGAATGCTGGTTCAGATCTCGTTGTTTGTCCTGCCCAAACAGCTACACTCACAGCAACAGGTGCCAACACCTATTCTTGGTCACCACTTGTTCAAAATGGGGTTCCCTTTACACCTACCGCAGATGGGACTTACACGGTTACAGGAACTTCTACAGAAGGGTGCATCAATACAGACCAAGTTTTAGTTACCTTGGGTACTACTCCCACAATAATCGCCAATGATGTAACAGCGTGTTCCAATGGCAACGTTGTATTGACTGCAAGTGGTGCAAGTACCTATTCTTGGTCACCGGCAACGAACCTAAGCAGCACAACAGGCGCATCCGTCACCTTCACGGCAGGAACGACAACGAGCTACACAGTAAGTGGAACATCGGCAACGGGTTGTGTTGGCACGGACCAAGCGACAGTTACCGTAAGTGCAGCGCCAGCTGTGAATGCGGGCAATGATGTTTCGATTTGTGCGGGTCAATCTACGGTTTTGACTGCAACGGGTGCAACATCGTATCAATGGACAGGATTAGCTGCAGGAAATGGTATATCCGTGAGTCCAACAGTGACAACAACATTCACCGTTTCAGCAACAGGAGCAAGCGGCTGCGCAAGCACCGATCAGGTTGTGGTCACGGTCAACGCCTTACCTGTTGTCAATGGTGGACCTAACATCAATGCGTGTCCGAATACACCAATTACAATAACTGCAACTGGAGCAAATACCTATTCGTGGAATCCAAGCATTCAAAATGGGGTAGCATTTACGCCAACAACAACGATGAATTACTTGGTCACTGGAACATCGGCACAGGGCTGTACAGGAACTGATTTTGTGCTTGTAACTTTATTACCTGCCTTCACCATCTCTACTCCACCCGTTTCGGTATGTCAGAATTTAACTGCCAATCTTGTCGCAACTGGAGCCCTCTCCTATTCTTGGTCACCCGCCACAAACTTAAGCGCAACGACAGGCGGTACAGTAACGTTTACGCCAGGAACAAATACCAATTATACCGTAACTGGAACAAATGCTGCAGGCTGTACAGCGACATCTAGTTTAATTGTAACCGTGAAAGCACTTCCCCTTGTAAATGCTGGTTTCGATGCCACCATTTGTGCAGGACAATCTTCGGTTCTTAGTGCTACGGGGGCAAATGGGTATCAATGGACGGGGCTTGCCGCCGGTAATCCAATTACTGTGACACCATCGGCAACAACGACCTATACCGTAACGGGTACAGCCGCGAATCTATGCACCAATACTGATCAAATTCTTATCACCGTTAATCCATTGCCGATTGTGAATGGTGGCGCCGATGTCACAGTTTGTCCTTTGGCACAAGTCACGCTGACCGCCTCAGGAGCAACTACCTA